>CACYCJ010000226.1 GCA_902772925.1 uncultured Lachnospiraceae bacterium | reverse complement strand
CAGATGATCGATAAGAGCCTCACCGATTCCCATGAGCCGAAAGTCAGGAGCTACATATAATGAAGCAATGAAAAATATATCATCATCCAGATAGCCCGCAAGCGCTCCGCAGGCTGTATTATTATATTTGGACCCCAGAACAGTGATAAATTCTTTTTCTTTTATCATGCTTAGAACATCATCGGTGATAAAAGATCCGAAGGCTTCTCCTGAAGGATCGGTTACATTTACAAGACCTGTTTCTATGGGATTTTCGTTTGATGATATAATCTTATCGTTCATGGCTTTATACTTCCTTTTATCACATAAACTATCTTTTGATACTTGTTTCAATATTATCATACGGATTTTTTTATGTAAATGCCGTAAATATATAAGTTGCGCCAAGCGCTCGTAATCTGAGCTTTATGTCATCTGAATTGTTTACAGATTTATATTAAACATGCTATATTAACATTGTTTTTACATTTTAACCGATTAAATAAAGGATGTGTGATATGGGTAAAACTAATTTGGCAGCAAAAAAAGCAATATCGATTATACTTGTAACAGCTATGGTTTTTTCGTTTTTTTTAAATTTTAGCGGGGCTGTTACGAAAGCAGAGACTCCTGAAACAAATAATAATGAGGAAGGATATACCGAACCGGACAACGGACTTCCTGTCGTTTATCTGAATATCGATGAAATGCAAGGGACGATAGATGCAATGAATAAAAGTGTTGATCACAGTGTTCATTGCTACGGAACTCTTTCCATTGATTCACCCGATAATTTCAAATATTCCGATATGAATACTGATTTCGGTGATATAGGACCGATAAGTATGGATATCCGCGGAAGAGGAAATTCTACATGGGCAAATACAAAGAAAAAACCTTATAAGATCAAGCTTGACACTAAGACGGATCTTTTGCAGCGCGGTAAGGAATATAAAAATAAGCATTGGGTTCTGGTAGCAAATCTTTATGATAAGACTTTTGTTAAAGACAGAATGACGGCGTGGCTCAGCAGTCAGATGGGCTTTGAATTTACGCCGGTCGGAGTTCCGGTGGATCTTGTTATGACAGGACAGGAATATGGAACGCATTATCTCGGAAGCTATTATTTAAGCGAAAATGTGCGTGTAGACAGTAATCGTCTCAACATTGAAGAGCTAAACGAAAATGATAATGATCTTCCGACTATTACGGGAGGATATCTGGTTCAGCATTCACTTCAGGTAAGAGATGATTCACCCGACAGATTCAAGACAACAAGAGATGCCGCATGGGCAACTCATACACCTTCATTTGATACGGGAGAAGACGGACATACCGATAGTAATGATCGTGCGCTTTCCTTAAACGGAAGCGGGGGAATCTTCGATGAAATGTCTGTGGCTGCAGAAGGGAATGAAGAAATATTTAATGATCCCGATCCCATTGACTATGAAGATGATGATATTTTCGGGGCAGATCCGTATAAGAATGATAATCAGCAGCAATATATCCAAAACCATATGCAGGAGGTAGAGGACGCGATATACGAAGGTGGAGATGAGTATAAAGATCTGATCGATACCGAAAGCACTGCAAAATACTGGCTTATAAATGAATTTGCTATCAATCATGACGCCTTCGCAACAAGCAGTACATATATATATAAGCATCGTGACATTGACGGTGTTGTCAGTAAAATGATGTGGGGACCTGTCTGGGATTTTGATTTTGCCTGGTATTATGATAATGATGAATACTCCACACCCTTAAGACCCGGTCATCTTTGGACGACTGCTATGCTTCATGATAAGGGTGAAGGCAGCCTTAATGATGAAATATACAAACAATGGAAAATACTAAAACCGGCTCTCGAGGAGCTTGCCCGTGACGGCGGTATTTTAGACGGCTACTGCAAGGAAACGGCAGCATCAGCTTATGCCGATCAAGAGTTATGGGATCCGTCGCAGGATTATAATTATGAAAATGAAATACAAAAGCTTAAAAAATGGATAAATCAAAGGCTCCTGTGGATGGATGACAATCTCAGCAGCATAGATAATCTTATTTATAAAATTCAATTTACTTTTGATGGAGAAGTCCGGGATACTTATTTTGCCGAAGGCGGTGTGCCTGCATGGTATATTCCGGATGTCCCCGAAAAGGAAGGGTATGTTTTCATCGGCTGGTTTGATGAGAACGGTAAAGAGTACGATAAGAGCCTGCCTGTTACAGAGGATATGACTTTTACCGCTAAAATGATTGATGAAAAAGAAGCCACAAAGGGTCAGGATATTGTGCTCGGAAAAACCTGTGACTTCCAAAAACGCGGTTATTATGTAAAAGGCTACGGCATTCAATATACAGTCATTCCCGAGGATGCCCAGGATAAGAGAGTTGAATGGTCATCATCGGATGAAAGCTTTGCAACGGTAGATAATGAAGGTCAGGTGACTTACGGCAATACCGGTACGGGCACAAAAAGCGTCACATTAACGGCTAAGCTGAAAAACGGCGTTGAAAGATCCTTTGTACTGACGCTTACCGATGATGATGAATTTCCGCTTCCCGATTCAATATATCCCGAATCAGATGTAGTGAAAATAAAGGTAGGCGATCAGGCAGGCTTTAATATAAAAACAAAACCCGACCCTTCACATATCAACTATATGGATTTTACATCTGAAAATAATGATGTGGCTACCGTTGATGAAAGAGGTGTTATAACCGCAAAAGGACCGGGCATGACAAAAATCAATGCTCTTACCGTAACCTGCTACGACGATTACAGAAAAGAAATTGAATGCAAAACCTGCATGACGGTTATAGTAACCGAAGGGATACCGAAAAAATATACCGTAAGCTTTGATGTTAACGGACACGGAAAAGCACCGAAAAAACAAATTACAGAAGAGTGGGATAAGGCAGTAAAACCCACCGATCCTAAAGCTCCGGGATATGAATTTGCCGGCTGGTATACCACGAAAAAATGTATCCCCGGTACAGAATATGATTTTAACAGCTTCGTAACCGGAAATATTACATTATATGCAAAATGGATCGAGATTAAGACCGTAAAAATGATGAGGCTTTATAATCCGAATTCGGGAGAGCATTTCTATACCTCATCCATCAGGGAAATGGAAAATCTGGCAAAGGAAGGCTGGAAATATGAAGGACTTGCATGGAATGCTCCCGTAAAGTCCGACACGCCGGTTTACAGATTATACAATCCTTATGCCGGAGATCATCATTATACGATAAGTAAAGACGAAAAAAACAATCTGGTAAATGCAGGCTGGAGCTATGAGGGCATAGGCTGGTATTCGGATGATGCAAAATTAAAGCCCGTATACAGAGCCTATAATCCGAATGCCGTTTCCGGAGCGCATCATTTCACCATAAGCAGGAAGGAAATTACCGACATAGTTAAGGCCGGCTGGAAGGACGAAGGAATAGCATTCTACAGTAAATAAAAAAGAAGGATGAATGAAGAGCCTTACGGCAATTCATTCATCTTTGCTTTATAATAATCCTTAAGTAAAGAGGCATCTCCGAGAAATGCATCATTTATCTCGATATAGGCGCATTTTGATTTCATTGTTTCCTTATAGGGTGTAAGTATATATCTACCGGACGGCTGCTTTATAAAATAACCTGTCTTTTCATGGGTGGCGATTTTATTTCCTGCCATATAATATCCGAGAGTTCCTGTCATGACCGGTACTGTAAGGGTAACCTTATCATTTATCGCGTGGATACTGTGATCGTCGAAATTAAAATACATTTCCTTGGGAGAGGAGATTTTTACATCTGCAGTTAAGCTGAGGTAAAGGCTTCCGCCACTTTCTGAAACGGAAATATCAACTTTGTCACATTCTCCGTTTTTAATATATCTTATATATAACAGCTGTGACAGATGGTACATTCCTTCCATGTCATCGCGGTTATGCTGAATAAAAAGCTCTCTGTATTTTTCGCTTTTATTATGCAGATAACTCAGATAGAATTCTATAAGCTGCCCGCCGTTATACTGATCAATCCTGTGAATACCGAGGAAGGTTTCTATGGTTTTCTGCTTAATGTTGGGAAGGCTGAAGCAGTTCTTGTACGGTTTCACCAGCTTCATCAGATCGACTGATGTTACGATATTCAGATTCCTCGCAAGAAGGTTATCCGCCGGCAAATATTCCTTCATTCGTTCTTTGACAAACCGGATATCGAAGCTGTCCCCGTTAAAGCTGAACAGATACGAATAGTTACCGAGAATCTCGGCAAACCGTTCAAGAAGCTCCTGTTCGGATTTTCCGTCTTCATTAAACAAGAGAGTAATATGCCAATCGCCGTCCTTATAATAGTTTAAGCCTATCAGATAAATAAATGACCTCGCAGGTGAAAGACCGGTGGTCTCAATGTCAAACATCAAAATATCCTCAGGATTATACAGGCTCTTTAAATATTCGTCGTTAAAAATGTCTTTGCTCAAGATTTCGTCTATTATTTCCAAAGTTTCTACCTCTATCATTAAGACTATGTTAGGATCATCCGTCATGGCGCCTGAATGTGTATATGATCACTTACAAAGACCGTTACGGAGATTTCGTAATTTTTCCAAAGCAATGTTTTTAGATTTTTCAAAAGCGCGAGTCTGTTTGAGCGAAGCGAGTTTTGAGCGCTTTTATGAAAAATCAAAAACTTGTTTTGTGAAAAATAGAAATCGCAGGACAGGTTTTGGAAGTGATCATATACACATTCAGGCTGTATACGTTATGATCATAATAATACCGTGTTTAAAGTGTATTGTTTTAAAAAAAATATGTTTTGTTCATATATCGGATTTAATATCTATAGTACAAAATATCATATTTATTCAAACACTTAAATACATTTTTGCTTTAAACGCTATAATTATGATTTTTTTTAAAAATAAAAGTTTACAGTTTATTAATCTTTAGTTATAATTTATTTCTCTGAAAACATTTGAATTTATAAATTTTTGTGTTATAATCAAGTCGAATATTATGTATGGAGGGATGTTTACATCATGATTAAAGCAAATGAGATCACTGCTCAGAGTTTCAAAAAATCACTTTTTGGCCTTAATAAAGCTGAAGTAGATACTTTTTTATCTACTGTTCAAAGAGATTATGAAGCTCTTGAGAAGGATAACGAAAAGCTCAAAGCTGACAAGGATAAGTCAGATAATGAACTTAAAGAGCTTCGCCTTAAGGTTTTCGAATTAGAAAATAAGCTCAAAGAAGCTGAGGCGGCTTCTGATGCGGCTCAGTCATCTGCTGATGATTTTGCGGCAGAGGAAACATTTAAGAGTTCTACGGCAGACAGAATAGCTGAAAAGGCAAAGGATGATGCTGCAAAGGCAGCTGATAATGCATCCGCTACATCCAAATTCTTCCAGCAGAAAGAAGAAGGTACTGCAGTTGTCGGCGACGATGACGAAGTATTCGTAGGTGAGATTGAGGATAACAGAAAGCCTAACAAGGTTATGATCGGCGACGGTGAAGAGGGCGAAGACGACGACTTCGAGTTTTTATAAAATCAATCTCAAATATCGTTTTAAAAAAGAAAGTGCTATTTTTTATAGCACTTTCTTTTAGGATACCGAATTAATTTAAAAAGAAAGAGAAATCCATGTTTTCATATATAAGAGGAACTCTGGCCGACAGCGGGCTTTCGTATATGGTCATTGAGGCCGGCGGAGTAGGTTATTTTATTAATGCATCCGAGTCCGATACCAGAAGACTTCCTGAAAAAGGCTCCGAGATAAAAGCATATATTTATATGAATATCAGTGAAAGAGATATAGCTCTGTTCGGTTTTCTTGAGGAAAGGGAACTTGAGCTTTTTAAAATGCTCATATCCGTTAATTCCGTCGGGGCAAAAATGGCTCTAAGTATTTTATCGATACTAAGCTATGATGATCTTATCACAGCTATTGTATCTCAGGATGCAAAGAGTATTTCTGCAGCAAACGGAGTCGGTAAAAAAACCGCTGAAAAGATAATTTTCGATCTAAGAGATAAGATCGATCTGAAGGAAATCTACGGTGAAGAAGGTAATATCGGTATCGGTCACGAATCGGAGGACGGTACGGCGACTGATTCCAGAAATGACGCGATTCTTGCGCTTGCAGCACTGGGATATTCCAATTCAGAAGCCATGAAAGCAGTTAAAAAAGTTAAAAATACAGAGGAGAAGAGTACTGATGAGATACTTAAGGAAGCTCTTAAGTATCTTCTGTAAGGGGGTAAATATGTCAAAAAGAATAAAAAGCATTGCGGCAATCATCATCGCATTATGTATGATATTTTCCGTTATACCGAATATCGGAGCATTAACGGTAAATGCCGCATCTACAATTACCATAGGTAACAACTCCATAAATGTGGGAACCTACTACCTTATTAAAAACGGTGTAGTAACTACAAGCGGAGCTTCAGAGTCAAATTATAATGTATATGCAGCTTCGGATAATAATCTTTATCTGAATAATGCCGAAATTTATTATAATACTTCGAGCGGATATGCTGTCTCAAATCTTTCAAAAGCATTAAATGTATATGTAGACGGAACCGTTAATATAAAACCCGATCCCAATGCCGCATATAACATAAGCTGTTATGGCATCAATTCAAATTATAAAATATCAATACAGGGTAATAAAAGCACCGGAACCGTAAATATTACCGCTCCTGCGGGCGCTGCTTCTTTTTATGCGGTAAAAGCCGGCTCAAATACAGCCAGAAATATTGAAATCAAAAATTGTAAGATTAGTGTAACAGATACAAAATATGGTTCAGCTCATCATGTGTTAAATAATACCGGAACAGTTACCTTTGACAAAGGATCTTTAGAATGCAATCTTACATTTGATAAAAGCAAGATTACACAGTTAACCGATGTGATAAACACAGCCGGCATTACAATGACAAATGATTCACTGGTCGATATATATTTAAACAGTATTGACTATTCATCATATAGTACCATGTCTCAGATTTCCGGAATATATGTTACAAACTCAAACGGAGCAGCAAATATTAATGTTACCGATTCTTCGATCGTTGTTGTATTGGAAGGAAAATGCTTCGGCAATTATTATTTGAATACAACAAATGCTGCCCATGTATATGGCATATATTGTCAAAATACTATATCCGTAACCGATCAGGATGAAGGAGACAGTATTGCATCCTTTATTGGTACCACTCTGGACTGCGATACCATGATAGGCAGAAGCTCCGGTTTTGCTTCATCACTCAGAGCAACTAATTTATCAGTCAGCGGTAATGCGCAGCTTTATAATTCATTTGTTGCCGAAAATGGCGGAACGAATAACGAATTATATGGAGTATATCTTGGCGGTGATCTAACCGCGTCAAAAAATGCAAAATTAAACTTTGCCGCACTTGGTGGCAGGTATTCATACGGAGTATATGCTAAAAATATTACCGTTAATGACAATGCATCATTTTACGGATACGGAAGTACCAGTACAGATGATACAAAATGTTATACCTCGGAAACAAATACTCATTGCGGCGGAGCATATGTTACTAATCTTGTCACCGTTAATAATTCTGATTTTACCGCTGTAGGCGGAAAGGATTACAGTAAGAGCGGCGGTCAGTCCTACGGTCTTCGTGGAAACGAATCAAATAATGTACTCATTAATAATGGCGGAAATGTTAATCTTGTCGCCGATGAAGCAGAGCTTTCAGCAACAGGTGATCTTAAGGGCATTATCGTCTCTGCCGGAATCAGAGGCGGTATAAAGAATAATTACGGAAGAGTTGTTGCATCGGGATATACCTATGGTACCTACACAAACTACGCTACACCCGTCAGCATAACCAATAAAGACTATCTGCTTTATTCCGATACAACTTATAACAAGGATGTTAAGCCCTCTGATTCAAATGTATCGCTTAATGACCTTAATACCGCAATCGGGAAACAGGTAATGGACAACCTTACACTTAATAAGGTTAAAAGCTATTATAAGACAAATTATATAGAAACACTTTCCGTTATTAATTTTGATGCAAAAGAGGGAAGCTGCAGCACAAGCAGCATCACGGTTGGTATGGATAACGGTTATAAGATCAAAAAGCTTCCCGTTCCCACGCCTCCCGACGGAACAACTTTTATCGGATGGTACCCTAATAGTGACTTATCGGGTGATGTGCTGACTACAAATACCATTCTTCCCGAAAGCACTACATATTATGCAAAGTACTCGGAGGTTCCCCGTCAGAGCATTACAAACGCAACGGTAACACCCGCTAAAACAAGCTATACATATACCGGAAGCGAGATTAAGCCCGGCGTGACGGTTGTTCTTAACGGAACCACACTCAAAAAAGATGTAGATTATACGGTAGCTTATTCAAACAATATAAATGTGTCAAATTCCGCAAAAATTACCGTTACGGGTATTGGAGCATACAAAGATACCGCATTCTGTACATTTTCCATTACAAAGGCAAATCCTACAGTAACTCTTCAGGATCAGACGATAACACAGGGCAAGGAAATCGATCTTACAAATGTATTATCAATAAAGTTTAATAATACTGAACAGAATATAGGGATGACATGGTATTTCTATTCGGATTCCGCAGGAAATAATCATATCGGAATGCCGTCGGCTCCCGGAACCTACTACTATAAGGCTGTAACTGAAGAGACTGCTGATTTCAAACCAACCGAGAGTAACATTGCCAAGCTTGTTATTAATAAAAAGAATATTAATGTTACTATAGCTACATATGATCACCGTT
>CACYCJ010000225.1 GCA_902772925.1 uncultured Lachnospiraceae bacterium | reverse complement strand
GCTTTCGTTTCACCCCTTTGTCCGGAAATTTCTGCTTTAATCAAGTTGCAAAGCACTTTGCAATCTGCTTTGAACTTTCTTAATTCCTCATCCGCAACATTGCCACATTCTGAATTAAGCTGATTAAGATGGTTTTCCACATCCCACACCTTCAAAGAAGCTTTCTGCGCATGTTCTCCATTGAAAGTAAGATTCACCAAATCGTTTTGAAGCTTGAACATCTCTTCAAGACGTTCGCTTCTGTGATAACTCTCCTTCTTAAAGGAATCCATGTTTTCAATTATCTCTTCAACTCTCTTCATGTTCATCTTCTTCATAATCAATGCCCTCCTCTTCTTATTTCCTGCCTTCAGGACTTGTATTTGTTTTTGTAAGTTCATCATAATTCATTTCAAATATGTGCACAATATCTTTTTCATTCTTTGAACATAATGTGCTCATTCTGAACAAATATCGCGCACACTTTTTTATCGTCATGCACATCCCTCATGCACATTTTTAGTGCTCCATGCACATTCAAAAAACAAAAAAGAGCCTTACGCCAAGCGTAAAGCCCTTAAAATAAAGAAAAACTATCGTTTTAAAGAAGATTAAACAATCTCATAGTTGTATCGGGTCCCTTATCTCCAAATTGCCTTTTCACATCAGTACCGACAAACGAATTTTTAGATACTCTTACAGTGTACAGCCTATCTCCGAACAAAGAGACTGCTTTTTCATTAATGACACAACAAGCAACCAACATATCTGGTGTAAGAAAATCAAGAATGGTTCTCCCTGTATTAATAACCGAATCAACAATTATAATGTTCTTTGTTTTGGGTCTTACAAAAGTTTCATACTTTGCGTCAAAAGTTTGAAATTTACATCCCATATCAAAATACATTCCTTCTGCAAAGAATATTCCGCCTCTTAACATCGCAACAATTGTAGTTTCTTCCGGTTCAAGCGATGGCATTGCTTTTGCCAAATACCTGCCAAGCTCCATATGTGCCTTTGCCAGATCTGGTCCGGAAATTCCTGAGTCGGACTTCGTTATAGCTATTAATTCGTTAATCGCTTCGTTTTTTTCTAACTCATACAAGACAAAGTCCCTCCAAGTTCCTATCTTTTAGTGACCTGCTAATGGATGAATCCCCCTTGGTAACAAGAAATCCTTCATCTGCTTGCATTAACATATAGTAATCATTCATACCATCACCATATGCGATAACCTTTTTTCCTGACTCTTGAAGATATTTCGTAACAAAATATTTCGTTTCAGCAGACATTTCAATGCCTTGATAAAACGGTATATTTAACTCTTTTGAGATAAATTGCCAAACCTTCTCATGTCCTGAAGTAAGTATATAGGTATTTTCTGAAAAGGCATCACAAACTCTTTCGTTTAGAGAAACTGGCATCTGAATTAAATCTCCAATCGTACATAAAGCAAATTCCAGCGCTTGTCTCCATGATTGATAACCAGTATAAAAATTTCCATCATACAGGCGAGTCACATAACCAAACACAGCATGCGATGTATCTTCTTTAGTAATAGTTTTATCTCCATCCATAAGAATAATCGTATCAGATTTACTTTTGTTTAAAATCTCTTTTGAGATTGTTTCCGCAAAAGCTCTACAACTATACCCATTTATTATCGTTCTTATAAAATCCAGTATTATCGAAACATCATCAAAATAATACTCTGGAGGATTATCTATCACATAAAAATCCTTCTTGTTAATATGACAATACTCCCGAAGGCATTCTATTTCTTTTCTTTGCCAACCTTCTATATCGTATTTTAAATATTTCCGATTTCTTTCGGAAACTTTCATGCGTTCTTCAAGCTTTTGGGGAGATAAATAAAGATAAAGAAATACGTCATAGAGTTGACCATCAGCCTCCGTAAAAACAATTCTATCGCCAAAGGCATAGTGTCCATCCATAATAACGGATTCTTTCTCTTTTAAGGAGTTGGCAAGTTTTTTTCTTATAGCTATTTTTATTTCTTCCGTCTGTGATTCAAAATTAGGACATAAATCTCGAAGTAACCGACTCCCTTGCATCACTTCAACAAAATCGATTTTATCAAGAATATACGATTTCCCCGCCGTAGGCATTCCGTACAATCCGATTTTCATAATGACTCCTTATAACAGTGATTTCGGTCGAACTCTAATGATATTTTTTCTAGTTCTTCAAAAGCCATACCGCTATCACCTACCGGTGGCAAATCAATACAATTACCACAAAGATAAACCTTGTTATTTGCGAAGAAATAGTTGTTCATTCCAGCTCCACACAAGCCACCATACATCGTGCAATCTACTCCTCCACGTCTCACCAGAATTTCCTTTTCGACATTAGAGAGAAAGTCACTATATTCTTGCAATGATATTCCCTTGCTACCAATCATCCTGGAAAAAGTTACACGCGTACCATATTGTTTAAAAAATGATATTACTTTCTCACGATTAATAATGCTTTCTCTACCGACGGTTGCATTAAATGTAGGATAGTGACCGGTAACTCTTTTGAATACTTCGAGATTACGAATCGCTTCATCAAAAGAATCACATCTATTCTTATCATGAAGTTCCTTATATCCATCAATAGAAAAACCTACATTAACCTGATGTTTTTCAAGGAACATCCAATCTTCATCTGTTAAAGGCACTGTGCCATTAGTAATGGTATACACTTTTATATTCGGACTATCTTCGACATAAGAAATATATGATTTCAAAGATGGCCAATCTAAAAAACATTCTCCGTTTCCGACAAAGCCGATTTTGAATGTACTCTTGGCGTATCTTTTCACATTATCTAAAATCGTATACACGTCCATTTCTTCATTCTCCACGATTCCCTTATCGCGAAAATGACAATAATTACATGCAAGATTACACTTATTATTAATGGAGATACAAATACGGTCTACCATATATCGTTCTCCCTATAACTCGGGTCATCCCCCCGCTTCATCCAATCTTCTGCAGTATGATTATTTCGGTCTCTGATTAATTTATCTGCTCCCAAAGATAAAAGATAATTATATAATTCTTCATTAACAGGAGCATCTAACCCACGTTTTATTCTATTATATCTTTGAACCGCACATTTAATTAGTGCGGTATACCCATTACTATCCTGCTGATTTAAAGAAATCCCTTCTTTCTCGCATAACATTTTTACAAATTTCTTTTTTGCATGAAAACAAGCAATCATCAAAGGTGTATTACCTTCATTAAGTTTACCAACTTTCATATAGCTAGCTGTTTTTTCATCTCTAGCAGCCTTATTAAAATCGCATCCGGCATTTAACAATATTTTGAAAATATCAAATCCATATGACTCTCTTGTTTGAATACAATGAGCAAGTGGTGGTAAGCAATATCTTCCATTATCATTTTTATTTGGGTCTGCCCCATTATCTAATAAAAATCTTATCTTTTTTATTACTCTTTGTTCTGGAATTCTCTTTCCATCCCTTTCGTCAACCTTTTCGGGATCATTACACTTAATAGTACTAATAAGTAAAGTCATTCCATCTGGCAGATAAGCATTCAAATCTAGTGTAGAAACTATTTTTTGATAATACTCCAAGTGATCAAACTCCATATCAAGATCAATAATTGATTTATAATTAATTAATTTGCTTCTCTTGGCTACGTAATCATCAATCTTAATTGCCTTTCCATCATACATCGAAAAATCCACATCATCATGTATAATAATTACGTCTCCAACAACTTTTTTTTCAAGATTCTTCGCCAGCGCCATTACTTTATGATCGTTTATCATATTCCTGACATCTGGAACACTTTCGGGAATCTTATACCCGTCGTTATTCTCTCGACGTATTCTATCTTTATATTCCTCCAGATAATAATCAATATTGGCCATGACCTGCCATGCTACTTTTGAAGTTTTACGTTCTTGTGCAGAGCCTTTCTGTGTTTTTCTAAAACTCAACTCTTCCATAACTGTAGTAGGAATAATTATCTGATCATAATCTTCAAGAAGCATATGTAATAAACGT
>CACYCJ010000224.1 GCA_902772925.1 uncultured Lachnospiraceae bacterium | reverse complement strand
ATCGGATTATCGTTGATCGGATTATCATTGCTTCTTTGCATTGAGTCGGGCATCGATTCTGCTTTGACCTCAGCTTCGACTTCAACCTTTACCTCAGGTTCGGGCTTCACTTCTTCTTCGACAACCTTCACCTCAGGCTCCGTCTTCACTTCTTCGACTTTTACCTCGGGCTCCGTCTTCACTTCTTCGACTTTCACCTCGGGTTCATCCTTTATTTCGGATTTTTCCTCTTGAATCTCATTCTCAGATTCCGCTTTTACAGCAGATTCCTCGGCAGCATGTGACTCTTCGGCAATATGTGCTGTCTCTTCAACACGCGATTCCTCTTCAACATGTGATGTTTCTTCAACACGCGATTCCTCGGCAACATGTGATGTCTCTTCAACATGTGACTTTTCTGCTGCAGGTGCTTCCTCAAGGATATCTTTATACTCTTCTCTTAACTTTGACCTTTCTTCTGATTTCTTATTTCTTTGCTCGGTATAATATTCCTTCACATCTTCAGTCGTAAGATCTTCTGCCTGTTCATCCCTGATAAGCTCCTGATAATGCTTGGATACATACCCGAAGCGCTTATTTTTCCGATAATTTATAAGTTTAAGTGCTATCTCAGGTTTTTCGACGGCAACATCTTCAAATGACATCGAAGCCATTTTTTCAATTTCTTCGGCTTCAACACCTTTAAAAACATCATCAATATCAAATACATCCGAAACCTTTTCAGTATCGGACTTCCAATTTCTGGAAGTCTGATCTTTAGGAACTACCGGAAGTATTTCTTCTCCGAATTTTTTCCCTTCACCGTAAGGAAGCATCTCCATCTCAAGATAAAACCTGACTGCGATCTTCTCTTTCAGTGATTTTTCAGGATGCGCCTGAGCATCTACAGCATTTTCAAATGCAATTATTCCTCTTATCTGATGAGCCTTCTTCACAAATGTCGCATTAGGTCCGTACGCTTCTCTGAATTCATCAAGTCTGATCACTCCATGAGGATTATGTTCGCCTGCAGTTTTTGCAAAAAGCGAATCCTTGGCTGTAGGATCGATAAGTGTATTTAACAGCGACTTCGGAATGTAATACTCGGATTTACGGAAATTCTCCGCAAACTTTGCATCGGCAAGCAGCTTTCCATCCGGGAATTTGTACTCAAGAGTTTCAAGCTTGTTATGTGCCTTCTTGTATAACTGTCCATACCATCTGATGTTTTCTTTAAACTCATCCTCGGTAAGCTTCTCGGAAGCTTCACTGTCAAAGGGATGTTTCTCGACATCAGCCAGAAAATCTTCCGTAAGCTTCTTTCTTTCTTCAGGAGAAGCCTTAGCTATATCGGCTATCGACATATCCTTCTCAGCCATGGCATAAATGAAGATGTTGTCAAGAATGCTCTGATCCGAAATATCGGCAGGGAAGCCTGCATCAACAAGAACTTTTCTCGCATATGTTCCATCTGTCACAAAGTCCCTGAACTGTGCGATATTCAGATTCGTCTCTCTTTCATATGCCGCAAGCTTTTCTTCCTTAAGCCTTTTAGCCTGTGCTTCCTCTTCTGCGGCAAGGGTCGGGTTTTCCAGATATTTGATTCTTCTTGTATCTTCTTTTACAACTTCTTCATCCCTGATATAGTTATTGCGGATATACGGCAGATACTTCTTGCCTTCAGGCGTCATAATACTTTCGGCAAATCTCTTATGCGAGCTTACAGCGCTGTCAATGTTACCCTTATCACCATGAATAAATGAGTCCGTAATTTCCACACCAAAATCAAAGTAATCATCGAGGACCTTGTTCTCTCTGGAATTAGCCCTGGTATTCATAAGATTACTGTCTGTTCCGGGAAGCATGAGTGCATCCTTTAATGCGTCATTATAATCCCTATTTTCCGTGCAGGTTTTAAGAATATTAAGTTTTACTCTATGATCGGTAAACTCCCTTATGGTTTCTGCATTTCTTCCGGCAAGAGTAGGATTGTATTTATGAAGCTCATTATATTGAACAGCATTCTTTCGGCTCATTGAGCTGAAATCAATAAGTGAAATCTTATCACCTATGGATGTAAGAACCTTAAGAGCCTCAACACAATCGTCGGTATTTTTAAAATAACCCTTGAAGGGATAAGCCTGTGTGCCCGCTTCGGTTGTTATGGCATTTTCAGGCAGATCAAGCTTTGACATGATCTTCTTGTAGCCTTCCGTAACAACTTCGATATGCTTCAGGTATCCCTTTCTGCCGCCCTTATTTCCGACATAATCAAACAGCCTCATGGCATTGTCATATGCCAGCTTAAGTCGGAATGCAAGTATGGCCCCGGGTTGATTCCAAAGGTACTCATGACCGGAAGCATCATGCATTTCCTCAGGTTTTATACCAAAGAGGCCATTGCAGTCCTTAAACTCCGTAAGCAGCTCCTGCACCTGAACACGGGTTGTTTCTTTTTCAACGATAATGTTTCTGCCTTCCCGTCTTATCCTTTCTTCCTTTGATGCAGCTCTGCTGCTGTCCGTATCGACCTTACTTCGTATACCTATTTGAACAGCTTCGTTAATCCCTTCATTATCCAGAGTATATGCGGACCTTCTTACATCAGAGTCATCCTTATATGCTGTCTTTTCTGCTTCTCCTTTTTTTTCGGTACCAAACTTATCCTTCACATTTTCGAGAAGATTTCGTCTGTAGCCTTCAAGCTCTGTTTTCCTTGCCTCACTTCTACTCTGCATTTTCTGCTTGAGGAGATCAACATTAAGTTTCTTGGGAACTACAGCTGATTCAACAACAAGAAGATTGTTCTCATCGAGCGGAACTCTTGTAATCCTGTCAAACTCAGTATCATCCATTCCGCCTACCAGTCTTACTCTGATTCCGTCATTTTCAATGGGACTGCCATCATGCTTTGCATCCTCGATAATACTTTCGGGAGGCATCTTATAAGAACCGTCTTCATTTAATTCAAGATAGTTGCTCGGTACATTGTAAAATGTTTTTCCATCCGAAGAAAGCTCCATTTCAGTCAGCCATACGAGCTGAATCTTTGTTTCCGGCGCAGCCAAAGAAGATTTAAGGGTATCTCTGATAAAGTCATCAAGATCTGTATGATCCTTATTTCTTACATTGCCTCTGGTATTTGAGTCGATGAATTCGATATCATTACCCTTCATTCCGGTAATTGTTATGTAATGATCCTTGGTCATTATTGAAACCGGAGCTTTTTCCTTAAGGATGATTTCTTTAATCTTCTCCTTTGCAAGCTTTGCGGCAGATTTGTAGTACGCCTCCCTGTTAATATTTCCTGCTCCGGCCAGAGCGGAATTTGCATCGGATGCCGTACGGATCTCAAAGCTCCTCATCATAACATTCGGCTTAAATGAGAATACCACATCAGACATTTCAGTGATATCCCTGGACTTATCACTTCTTAGCTCAGCATCAACACTCTTTTTGAAGCTGTCGGAATTAATCCTGTTTTTACTGTAATTCGGCTTAAAGTTTCTTATCTCCTCCTGAGAGATATTAATGCCCTGAGCGAGGAGCTGTGCCTGAAGCGAGCATGACCAGCAGCCGTTTAAGCTCGTCTGACTTCTGTCAATGGAAACATCGATAGAATAATCATTTTCACTGTTAACCGTAATATTCGGCCTCTGCACAAATAACCCTTCCGGAGCCTTATCTCTTTCGTCATTATATGAGATCTCAGCCTTTTCAAGCAGTCTTATCCTTTGAATGAGCCTTGCCTTTTCCGTAGCCTTTATATTTCTCTGGTTCTTATTGAAATACTCTATAAGCTCAGCCTTGTCACCTGAATTTCTGATCTCAAGCGGCGAAAGAGAATTATCCCCGGCATATTCCCATGCCTTCGGGAATTTATTTGCAAAATCCATGAAAAAGTCTTCTTTTTCGCGGTTGGTCTTACACTTGGAAAACTTCTCCTTTATTTCATTCGCATTAAATCTTCTTTTATAAACTCTATTTATAGTTTCATTCAGGAAACCGCCTTCACCTGTTTCCCCGATAAGATCCTCAATGAAGATTACAGCTTCAAGTTCCTTTGAGTTTTCCGCAGCCTTGTATGCCGCATCTCTCTCTGCTTTTTCTTTTTCAGATTTTGCCTTAAGCTCTGCAACATATTGTTTCAAAACAAAGATCCTGGCTTCATCTGATGCTCGGTCACTTGAAGTACCATCATCCAGCTTCTCCTGAGTATAACGGATACCGGTTTCAATTGCTTCGATATTGGAACGGTTCTTTACATAACCGCTCACAGCATTTTTTTTGAATTCTTCATCATTTATAAGATCGTTATATCTTTTATCATGTGCTTCCTTTGCCAGTCTCTTTTCTTCTTCCTCTTTTAATTTTT
>CACYCJ010000223.1 GCA_902772925.1 uncultured Lachnospiraceae bacterium | reverse complement strand
GTGAATGCGTTGTTCCATTTGGAAAAGTCGTTTACACTAGGTCAGGTGCGTCAGTTCTATAAGGAGTGCAGCCCAAAACTAATCATTATAGATTCTGCGGAGAAACTTCTTGATATTAGAAATAAAATGCCCTTGACGCTTTTTGTGGGCAGTATGATGCAAGACAACTGGCAGTTTGTGTTTACTGTGAGAAAGTCGAGCATTGAACAGTTGTCTAAATTGCTAAGGGAAACATTTGAAATAAACACGGAAGCACTGGATGTGCCAGCATTAACAGACGAAGTTCTGGATGCTTTCTTGAACAATAACAAGATTGTGAAACCTGCGGATGACAAGCTGTATGAGCTTATACATAATCTGTTCTATTTAGCCAGATACACGGAAATAGCGAGCGATGAAGAACTGACGGTGGGTGATTATCGCAATCGGGTTTGGGAAGTCAAGATGCGAGGATCAGATCAATACAGTTTCGCTCAGCAGGAACAGCGGGGACAATGCCTGCTGGATATGGCAAAACGCAAACTTCAGACAGAGGGTTTCTATTTCAAGGTTGACGGTTTGAACGCAGAGGCGATTGGGAGTCTGCTTCATGATGACATTGTCTGTCGTGACCCTTTAAGAGGTTATTGCTTTGCTCACGATATCTATCAAGAATGGGCGATGGATTATCATGTTGATAGTATCTGGGATGCTTGCCAAAATGCAGAAGCATTTATTCGTGAGATAGGTGGTAGCTTGTCATCAGTCAACACCTTCAGACGCTGGTATGCCAGGTCAATAGACAGGAACGAATCTTTTGTGACACAGTTCACGGATGCTATGTTTGAGGGAAAATTTGAAGAGAAATGGCAGACGACAATAATCATTGAAATATTGCGTTCCAAGGCATACGCTAAGCAGTTTTTCGCTTTGTATAGAGATGTTTTACAGGGTGATGATTTCCATTGGATATTGAAAGTACTGAAACTGCTGCCGGTCTATGCCAAGGATATACAGACATTCGTTTCCTATAAGGGCTCTCAATATCCTGTAATGCGTCCTGTGGGCTCAGGGTGGGATAGTTGTATCGATTTCATCTATATACATCATGCAGATCTTGCACCCAAGGCTGGCAAACTCATCAACACCATCCTAACAGACTACCCGAGGATAAAAGACGGAGATAAGTTGACACTCTATAAGGCAGGCCTACTGACACTCCGTCCACATCAGGAAGCAGCTGAGATACGCAAGAAAGGAGAGTCGTGTTACTTTGAAAAAGGAGAACTTGCATGCAAACTGACCGCTGAATATTTCCTGTTTATCCACAAGGAGATTCAGCAGATTTTGCAAGAAGTGGTAACGAACAGATGGGTGAAACACTTAGCCCCCTATAATGAACTATCAACCTATATTGTAAAATCTGAAGACGAATCTGCTCTGCCGCTATATGTGCTACATCCTCAGGAAATCCTGAATTTGATGGATTTGTTTTGGTGTGAACAGCCAGAAGACAAAGAAGATGACCCTTGGGGTAACAGGCATAGTCATTGGGGTACAGAAGAAGCATGGGGTCTGAGTGACGAACGACTGATGATGAATTATTTCCCCGCCAGTGCCCAACAAACCTGTATTGCCAGTATGCTTGTTGTGCATCCGCAAGATACGCTTAACTTTATTATTCAGTTTGTGGATAAGTGTGCCAAAACGTATGCAAATAATATGCAACGGGGCGATGCCGTAGAGACCATAGAACTGGAACTGCCCGACGGAACAAGAGTTTCAAAGATTGGGAACCAAACTTTTTGGAATATGTATAGAGGCACGTCGGGAATGGCCGTGCCGCACCTGTTGGAAAGCATCCACATGGCATTGGAATGGTATCTGCTGGAAGCCTCGAAAGAAGGGAAAGCAGAAGAAGTCAGTAAGTATCTATGGGATATTATCAAACGTTCACAGAGCCTGTCGCTGATTTCTATTGTGGCCAGTGTAGTGGTTGCATATCCAGATAAATACTTTGACGAGGCAATGGTAATGACTTCTAATCTGCAATTTTTGAAATATGACTTGACCCGTTACACCAGCGAAGTCAATGCAAACATGATAGAATTCGCCTTCCACAGGCATCCGAGTATGCTG
>CACYCJ010000222.1 GCA_902772925.1 uncultured Lachnospiraceae bacterium | reverse complement strand
CACCGCCTGAAGCTTATTTGCACTTATCTCATTTTGCCATAATACTTCGTCTTTTTCTTTTTCCATAGTTGCCTCCGATTCCGAAATATATTTCTCTGCCACATACCATTATTAAAATACTATAAAATGACATAAGTGTCAAAAGCCACCCCCGAAGGGATGGCTGTGAAAACTACTCATATCACCTTACAGGATTGTTTCTCTGAAGCTCTCTTCTTTCCTCTTTATGGTCCTGAAGCTTATCTAATAATGGTTTATTTAACCGTATCCGGTTAGGATTTCCTGATGATATTGCAGCTCCGTATGATGAAATATCCCTCACAAACTGATCAAAACTTTTGTTCATAAGGCCCTTATCCCTGATATAGTTCCGTATATCCTCCCGAAGCTCCTTTACCTTTTCTTTATCATTGAGAATCGACGGCAATACACACTTTTTGTTATATTTTGTAACAATCACAGAATCTATTTTGTTGTGATAATCCATAAAGCGGCCATTTGCACCGAATTCAGCTTCAATACCCAGATTATCGATGACCGACATGTAGCCTTCGTATTTTTCAAGTAATCTGAGGGCATTTCCATCCTGTTCGGATAGATTTTCCTTCCCCTTAAGTCTCTCACCCTCTGCCTTCAGCGCCGCATCAAGTCTGTCCTCAGCAGGAACTTTATTATTATCCAGCACTCTCTTATATTTTGTAAGAAGAGCATTTTCGTAACCGTCTGTAAAACCGTACATCTGTATAAAGTAATCCTTTACCTCTGCTACAAACGCATTTTTGGTCTGACTCAATGCTGTATTTCTTTGATTTGGATCCTGTATTTTGTCTATCTCATTACATGCATTATTGAAGGCATCAATTGAATCTTTGGAAAAATCCGAAAATCTGGACATTATATTGCCTGCATCTTTAGTAAATTCAGATCCCATATTGGTCAGGAAATAATTCTTAACTGTTTTTCTGAATAAATCTCTGCTCTCCTTTTTAAACTTTTTACCTTTGTTTACTTCTAACCGTATTATCGTTTTTTCTTCTTTGACCAATACACTGATAAACTTATCAATATAGACATTTTCTTTTTCATTCGGCTTATATTGATAATCATTCTCTCCGGCTTTCCGGATAGAATGTATTTTATTATCGGATGAAAAACCGATCGAGTCTGCCTCTCCCTTATCTGCTATATACAAAATATCCTCCGTCTTAAGCCCGTCTTTTTCGGCAAGTTTCATAAGTTCGGGATCTTTTTTTGCCATATTATAAAGATTTCTTGCATATTGCGCGCAGCATACCAATTTGGGGCCAATCGCTTCATCAAAAACATCCCGGACAATATCGGAAATATCCTTTATACCCTGTGCTATCATGTGTGCGAGAGGTTCTTTATTTCCCTTACCATATTCCTGAAGTACACTTTTCGCTTTATTTCTGCCACCGGCAAACTGAGGTATAAACACATTAAGCTTATCTACCGGATCAGCCGTCAGCTTATATATATTCACCCCCTTATTTAACTGATATAATTCTTCCTGTGCCAATCCCTTTAACAAAGGATCTTTTTCAGTATATCGTTCATTTGTCTCTCCCACCAGCTCACGGGAGACAAGTGATGCAAATACCAATGAAACGAATTCTTCGTTTGTTATCCTTTCATCATTATTCACAGCACCTATTGCCATGAATTTATTTGCTATCGGCTCCAGGTCATCTATGGGAGCTTTTCCGTCTTCTCTTTTCTTTTTCAGCAGGGTTTCTTCTCTTTCAAACTCTCCGTAAACCTTGGGATTAAAGCCAAGAAGCTCATTTATAGCTTTAATATTCTCTTTACCCGTTCTTGCATCAAAATTCCGGATACGCTCATCTATATTGCCTTCCGCTTCAGCCCTTTCCTTAAGCTCTCGGGTCACTTTCTTTGAATTTTTAATACCATACTCATTTTTAAATTCGGCAACATTGATATTCGGTTTTTTACCTTCCATATCTTTTACTGTAGCATTTAATCTCTGCAGCATCCTGTTTGTCACCGCCTGACAGCCGGTATAGGTGCTGAGCACTGCCAGACTGTCCATCGCAAACCTCGGACCGTAAGCGTTTATATCCATTTTGCTTGATGCCGTGAAGGATTTATTAATTGCATCTATAAGCTTTACATTTGCTTTTCTGATCTTATATGCATTTATGCCGACAAGTGTTTTGTCATCCGTATTTATATTTTTAATCTCCTTCAATGCATTTATGATATTTTTGGTATATATGCTTGCATTATCGGGTATTTTTCTGTTTAAGAGCTCTGTGACATCAGCCTGATATTTTTTTTGAGCCTCAGCTGTATTTTTATAACTCAGTTTTCTGACCTCATAAAGTGACTGTTCAAGCTCTCTCTTTATTTCCGTTGCTCTGAACCTTGCCAGAAGAGCATTTCTGAGCTTCTCGGGTCCGTTTACGGTATCTGTGGATTTTTTAAGTGAGTCCAGAGCATAAATTGCCCTGATCTCTTTCGAACGCCGAAGGATTGCTGATTCATCAAATGGCTTTCCAGCATCCTTTAATTCCATGGCGGCAAGCATATTCCCGAGTCTGTCCAATCTGTTTTGCTGCATTTCCTTATTATAGCCTTCATCCTCGAAAGTGACCGGATCCTCCTTTGTAAGCATGCAATCATCTATGAATCTGTCAAATTTTTCAGCATCTGTGGAAGGCTGAATTTCCGCAGCCCTTGAGGCTTCCTCTCTCTTTAATGCTTCATATGCCTCCGGCCCTCCGGCCTCTCTTATCTCTTGCTCCAGATAAGACTTTCCCGAAAAAGAATCACTGTCGATAAGTACCGCTCTTGCTTCCTTTCTTCCTCTTTGTATCTCTGCATCCTTTTTCTTCTTAGCTTCATTTTCAAGCCACGCGTCACGCTGTTTTAACAGCTCATCCGCCATATGATATGCAGCCCGTGCACCCTCATACCTGTTTTTACCCATTTCGGATCTGTCAGCGGGAAGCTTTTTCTCCTTATCCTTTTCCATAAGATATGCTGAGGAGCTGTTGCGAAGCTCTTCAAGAATTTTAAGATTTTCGGCACTGATATTTGGCAGATTATTTTCTGTAAAGCTCTCCGGAGAAGCTTCAAATGCTGTTTCAAAGTCGCCAATCGCCTTCTGCAGCCTTTCGATCTCCTTGCTGTTACTGTGGCCGAACCTTTTGCTGTTTATTTTATCTTTTACTTCATTTATTTTTTCTACTGTATATTCAGGCTCAGAATCCTTCTGTACATGATCTAAT
>CACYCJ010000221.1 GCA_902772925.1 uncultured Lachnospiraceae bacterium | reverse complement strand
TGATTAGGTTGATGGTGTAGGAGGTAGCGTTTAACCTGTTGGAATTAAGATTATAAGCAAATTGCAAGGTTTTCACGGCGAAAATTGGTGAATTCTAATTAGAAGTGCAACACACTTCAAAAGTCAAAGTTAAATAATGGGAACAATATACTAGTTTACACTGAATCTTTCTTAAAATGTTGAATTCCAGACTTTTTTGTCTGAACTTTTTATTATAATGAACTATGTGTTTGTTCTTATGAGAGTGTGAGAATGACGGCTTAACTCAAATCGTCAAATGTTAAATCACCATCCGAAAGCCTACGTTGATTTCTAATATGCATCACAGTTTCCTGTATTGAGGTAAGCGAGTCCCATAAATCATTCCACTCTCTTCCTACTAATTTCATGAACTCAGCACCATGCTCTTGCGGAATGTTATGAGAAAACGTTCCTAAGATTCCTGTTACTTTAGCAAGAGTCTTTTGAAGTTCTTCGAATGTTGAGGCTGACTCCCAAGCATGTTCTTTCAATACTTTCCTTACACTCTCAGCAACAATCCTCCTGAGCGTGTTTTCATTTAGTTTTATTACATTCTTTTTCATATTCTTGTTTGTTTTTGATTCAGATACATTATCAGTGCCATATCCAAATTCACTTGAAAAGGTGGATATTCCATTAGTATCTGTTGTTATATTTTGAGTTGTAGGGTTTATTGATTTCCTAACATATCTTTGTGCTTTACCTGTTGGTTCATTAAATCTATTTGTCCTTTGCAGATTCTGTAAACTATTGATAATAGCATTTACATCTACCTTTGATAAGTATTGTGCATTTCCATGTAAGGGATATACATATTCTTCAACTACAATTGGTTTTGAAGTATTATGTTGTGTTACTAGGCAGTTAGTATGGAAGGTGTCTTTATTATCCTCAAAAACCAAACTTAATATTTTCATACCTCTTTGTTTCGGGTAAATATTAAAGTAATTTTCCCACACATACATATATGTACAATGATTAGAAACCCTAACCAATGTATTCCCTAAGATTGTGTAGTGAGAATCAGATTCTTTTTCTGACTGTTGGAATCTTATTATATTCTTAATCTGAATAAATATCTCTCTTGCAAATGCCATTTTCTAATCAATTAAAATCTACTTATATTTGTATAGTAATAAATAGTTTGATATATGGAAATAATTGCAAAACAGTTGATTTTTCATGAATATGATGAAGAATATCTTAAAAAGAATTGTTCTCCAAATACTTTAAAAGATGAGAATCTTGAATGGAATAAAGAGGAAAATAAGAACCATCCTTATGCTGAAGATATAGTTAATAATGATATCATCTTTTCCATCAGAGATATTGACAAGAAAGAAGATTATGCTTTTATATTTTTTAAGAAACAATCATTAGATAAGATTTTTCTGTTTACCATAACAAAAGTGGTTCTGGATAAAAATCTTCCTGAATCATATATAAGAGTCATCATAAAAAACTGTTTAACAGTTTTGGTAAATGGTAATTATTTGAGAAATGATAGAATTATAGCAAAGGATAATTATCCTTTTTATGAACCAGGTGTTTCTGATACGATAAATAAGGTTTCAGATGAGATTCTTTCATTATTTAGAACGAGTAGGAATGGTGTTGTTGATTTATCTCCAGAACAAATAGAAAAAATCAAGAATACTTTTAACAAAAATGCACCCATTGATTAGTATGCATTTTTCGTTTGGTGTAAACTAGTATATCGTTCCCTTTTCAAATCCACTTTGGCGGAAATCTACTTTACCATCTACACTCATGGATGTAATAGGTAGGAGGGACAATGCCCTTCAGGGCATACTGAGGAGGGACCACCACATAGAACCCACGGTACGGGATGGTGATCCGTCCGCGGGCTACCTGCCTCTGCAACTCAGTAACTAGCGAACGGACCGACAAGCCGGTCGCTTCCCGAATCTCTTCAAGAGTGAAGGTAACTTGTCCTCTAATTTCGCGCTCTCTTATGTATGCCGATACAG
>CACYCJ010000220.1 GCA_902772925.1 uncultured Lachnospiraceae bacterium | reverse complement strand
TCTGGTAGAAGAATTAACAAACGAAGAAGAGGAAAAGAAAGACAATCAACCTATGAAATGTAAGGGCCGGATGATAATCCGCGATTCCGTTGCTGATTTGACAAAATAGGAATAATTTAGTATAATATGATACGGTCGTGATTTATACCACTACCGTATTATTTTTATTTGGAGAATATATGTTTAAAAATAAAAAAATCAGACCATTTATGAGGTTCATCCTTATGTGGCCCTTATATCTGGTCATTTTGCTTGTTATAATGAACATATATGTTTATTTCCTGGATTCGCGTGCCGGAAAGATAGTCACCGTATTTATCCTGGTTTATATAGCCGGAGTTACGGTGATAGTTTTACTGAAACGCGGCCAGATAAATGAACAGCTTGTCAAATTCGGAGCGAGCTTCGGACAGGTCCAGAAAAACCTGATAAAGGAGATGGCCATCCCGTATGCACTTTTGGACAGTGACGGGAGACTGCTCTCGGCAAACAATGAGTTCACAGAGCTCTGTAAAGAAAAGATAAGGCTGAAGCTGAACATTTCCCAGATATTCCCCGAATTAGGGAAAAATGCTCTCCCTGCGGATAACGATGTCTCCGTAGTACATGTATCCATGGAAGACGGGAAAAAGTTCCGTGCCGAATTAAAGAACGTATATGTTGACGAAGCGGATTGGAACGAGGAAAAGAAGAGCATCGTAGACAGCCGTGAAAATGTGCTGATCTCGGTATTTTTCTATGACGAGACGGAAATCCTCGAATTACAGAAGTATTTAAAGGACAGGCAGCTGGTAGTAGCACTTCTTTATATTGATAATTACGAGGAAGCCCTCGAGAGCATCGATGAAGTAAGGCGTTCACTGCTCAGCGCTCTTATAGACAGAAAGATAAACAAGTATTTCCAGGACTATCAGGCATTGCTTAAAAAGATAGAAAAGGATAAATACCTTATCGTATTCCAGAACATTTATCTGGAAGAGCTTAAAGCGGGCCGTTTTACGATCCTTGATGAAGTACGTGATGTTAATATCGGTAATGAAATGGCAGTTACGGTGAGCCTTGGTATCGGTACCGGTATTGATTCCTATATCGACAGCTATGAAGCAGCCCACACTGCTATCGACCTGGCACTCGGACGAGGCGGAGACCAGGTAGTAATAAAGGATAAAAATGAGTTCCTGTATTATGGCGGAAAGAGTGCTTCAGTGGGCAAGAGTACCCGTGTAAAGGCGAGAGTTAAAGCTCAGTCCTTCAGGGAGATCATTGAAGAGAACGAAAAGGTTATCATCATGGGACACAGTATGCCCGATGCAGATGCGTTCGGTGCAGCGGTGGGCGTATACAGGATTGTCCGTTTCCTTGGCAAAAAGGCGTATATAGTACTCAATAATGTTTCGGATTCAATCTCAATGGTCGTTGAGCGTTTTAACAGCGATCAGGCCGGAGCAGAGTATTCGGATATGATACTTAATTCCGAGCAGGCCCTTGCCATGTACGATGATAACACCGTACTGGTAGTTGTGGATGTAAACAGGCCGAGCTATACCGAGTGTCCCGAGCTTTTGGAAATCGCAAAGACCAAAGTTCTTTTTGACCACCACCGTCAGACATCGGACTCGATAAATGATGCGGTTCTTTCCTATATAGAACCATATATTTCATCAGCGTGCGAGATGGTTACCGAAATGCTTCAGTATGTCGGTGACGGACTGAAATTGAAAACCATTGAGGCTGAGGCAATGTACTCCGGTATCATGATAGACACCAACAACTTTACTACCAAGACCGGTGTACGTACATTTGAAGCCGCAGCATTCTTAAAACGCTGCGGAGCCGATGTTACCCGTATCAGAAAAGCCTTCCGTACAGACATGAATGAGTATGTGGCAAAGGCGCGTGCCATATCGACCGCAGAAATATTCCTCGATGGATTCGTGCTTGCAGACTGTGAGGCTGAATCCGTAGGTTCGCCGACCGTTCTCGGAGCGCAGGTGGCAAACGAGCTGATGGATATCAACGGAGTCAAAGCGAGCTTTGTATTTACGGAGTATAACAACCAGATATACATCAGTGCCCGTTCGATAGACGAGGTCAATGTCCAGATCATCATGGAAAAACTCGGTGGCGGCGGACACATGAGCGTGGCCGGAGCACAGCTGTCCTGCTCCAGGGAAGAGGCTAAACAGAGAGTAAGAGACGTGCTGAGAGAAATGGCTGATAACGGAGAGATTT
>CACYCJ010000219.1 GCA_902772925.1 uncultured Lachnospiraceae bacterium | reverse complement strand
TATCTGAACGGATGAAAAATCAATGTTTTTGGATACATTAGTAACTATACGCACTTATCACAATGTATTTAACGGAAACTCAAGATTATCTTATATTGATTTCGCCAATACGAATTTATTCGTTCACAAAATTTTCACAGTACCTGCCCCCAATGCTTAGAATTGTCCGATTGGTATGGCACGGCTTAAATCCGCTATCGATCCACCACACATGATAACTTCCCTGCCATATTTTCTGCTGTAATCCACAGTTGATAATGCACCACTGTTTCGTCCTGCATCAATAACATACAGTTTATCGGACAATCCAGCGATCAGACGATTTCGCTTAGGAAAATTATATTCCCTTGGCAGTGTACCCGGTGGATATTCCGACAAAATGCAACCGTGTTCTGCTATTTCCTCATATAACTTTTCGTGTTCTTTGGGGTAACATATATCCGCGCCGTTTCCAAGCACCGCGATCGTATATCCATTTGTTTTTATAGCGGCGGTATGGGCATAAGAATCTATTCCTTTTGCCATTCCGCTTATTACTGCAGCATTGGCATCGACAGCTTTTACCGCACTAGAAATAGCCATTTTCTTTCCTTCCAAAGTACATCTTCTTGCACCCACAATACCTACGGATTTCACGTACAAATTGATCTTGAGTTTTCCTTTGGAATACAAAACAATCGGCACATCTCTTATACCATTGAATCTTTCCGGAAAATCGCTATCTTCATATGTGACCACATTAACGTCTAATAATTCTGACGAGCATAGTATCTTTTCGGCTTGTTCCCACAGTTTCTTATCACTTCTCTGATTGATGAAAGACTCAATCCTTTTCCTTCCGATCAATCCAGCCTCAACAGCTTTGATAAGATCATCACAGCCTGCAGCAAAACAAGCCTCAACATCTCCACAGATATCAAGAAGCGCTTTCTGTGATACCGGTCCAAGCCCTTTCATTTGCGTAAGAACAATATACTTCAAAACCTTTGATTCATCGGCATTTTTCATCCCTATGTGATTGCATACATCTGACTGCTGGATACATCCAGATCGCGGCAGTTCAGTACCCGTATGATATCTTCCCTTCTTATATTTTCTGAACCATCAAGATCCGCAGAGGTTCTGGCCATGCGTAGGAGCTTATGAATCACCCTAGCACTGTAACCATATTTTTCGCTGGCATCCTTTAGTACCTGTGTGCTTTCAGCATCCAGCTTACAGTATTTCTGTATCATAGTCGTTGTCATCTGTGCATTACAACTTACTTCTTTATCGTTTTTAAACCTTTCCTGCTGTATCTTTCTGGTCTTTTCAACCCGTTCCCTTAGTTCTGCGGAACTGTAACCGCCCTTCTTTTCATTTAACTCAAAGTAGTCTACATGAGCCACGCTCTTTTGAATATCAATTCGTTCGAGGATTGGGCCGGAGATCTTACCCCTGTAGTGTAGGATCTCATAATCCGTGCATCGACATTTCTTCGATGGATAATATCCGCAGGGGCAGGGATTCATCGCAGCAACAAACATAAAGTTCGCCGGATAGGAATTCGTTCCGTTAACTCTGGAAATAGTAACCCTTTTATCCTCCATCGGCTGTCTGAGCGCATCAAGAGTGCTCCTGGAAAATTCTGCAAGTTCGTCCAGGAAAAGAACTCCGTTATGTGCAAGAGATACCTCTCCCGGCTGGGCATAACTACCACCACCGATCAAAGCATTAAGTGAAACATTATGATGAGGAGCTCGAAACGGCCGCATCTTTAAAAGCCCGGTGCCTGCATCAAGAAGCCCTGATATACTATGAATCTTTGTAACTTCAAGTGACTCTTTCTCCGTCATCCGCGGCAGGATCGTTGGCATTCGCTGCGCTATCATCGTCTTTCCACAGCCCGGTTCACCAAGCATTAATATATTGTGGCCGCCGGATGCACCTAGAACGATAGCCTCTATCAGTTCATCCTGTCCCTTAACATCAGCAAAGTCCATGTCGCTGTTTAACGACTTTCCGTTTTCGTCCGGCTTTGAATATCCATCTGCTGCTCCTATTGGCATTCCTTTATCGCAAGCGTTTTCGCCGGCGCGGTCATCCCCCGCCTGTTGTTTGGATAAATCAAGCCTCCCATCAAGAAACCTGACGGTATCCTGAAGTGTCTGCACCGGACAGACCTTAATACCTGAAACTGATTCCGCCTCCTGTCGGTTCTCATAAGGAACTATAACTGCCTTAACGCCGCATTTTCTGGCTTCCGTCACCATGGATAATACTCCTGTACAGGGACGTATACGGCCGTCCAATGCCAGCTCGCCGATAAATGCATAATCCGACAGATTCTTAGGCGATATCTGGTCTGTCTGAAAAAGCAGAGCAATGATCATCCCCAGATCAAAATGAGAGCCACGTTTTTTCTTGTCTCCGGGAGCCAGACTTATGATTGACTTATCCTTAGGAAAATCATAACCACAGGATTCGATTGCCGCCTGTATCCGTTCCCCTGCTTCCTTTATCGTCTGATCCGGAAGACCTATGATCGACAGCGATTGTTGTTGGCCTCTGATAGTCGAAGCCTCGATTTCAACCATAAACCCGTCCACTCCGGATGTTGCCATGCTTTTTACTGTTATTGCCAAATATCATCATCCTCCAAAATTTCATCTTTACTCCATATGTCATTCATCTATATGAATCTGTATTGTAAAAAAATATGCTCACCACGGGAGCCACATATCATCTTCTTTCATGTCCTTTTGTATCAACATCTCCTGCTCGGCGTGGGATATCTTCCCCTCAACAAACATACGGTATTGTTCCCGCGGATTATTCCTAAAGCAGCTTAGAACCCGATCAGTTACAATCAACGCTTTTAATGCATCCGAAACCTTTGTAGGCATCCCCGTCTTATTTCCGGGTGCACTACTGCTCTCCACATCATTCCCCACGAGCATGCCATAACTGCTATATTCATATGCAAGCGGTTCTCTGACCATCTGTGCTTTCACAGGATTTAAATGAATATAGCGGCTGACTTCAAGGAAATATCTGTCATCCTCTATCAGGCACGATGTATACCGTGAATCAAATACATGTCCTACATAACCGTACCTTTGATTAAACCACATAGCATAGTTTTGCATAAGCGGTTTCATTATCTTCCAAATCGGTTCATTCTTTGTAGTTAACTCAAGATGAAAATGATTGGTCATCAGACAACATGCATGTAGATCAAAAGGATGCTTTTCCTTTACCTGTGCAAGCTGCATCAAAAAAACTATATTATCTTCATCCGACTTGAAAATCGCTGCACGCCTGTTCCCTCTTCCCATGATATGATAGCATGCGTTTTCATACCATTCCCTTGGTCTTCTTGCCATTATTTGTATCCGTTTCGACATATTTCTTCGATTATGCGAATTTTCAGAGTAAAAAATAATTACTTCTTATCGGTTAATTCTTTCAACGCTTTCATATATCCGATAAGTCTTTGCTGCATTTTTTCATCCATACCCAAATAGTTCTCCATTACCTGTCCTGCCTCGCTGGACTTATCAAGTATAATAACTTCAGGGCGCTTGCCTCTTTTGCCTTTCCCCTCTGTCTCACTCAGCAGTTCATATGGTGTAACATTAAGAACCTCACAGATGATCAAAATCTTTTCTGAAACCGGATCTGTCTTTTTTCTTTTCCAGTCGCTTATCGTACTCTGCGCAATTCCGGTACGTTCAGAAAACTCCTTCTGGCTCATACCGCGTGCTTCAAGGAGGCTGAATATTTTTTCTGAAATTGTCACAGCCACACTCCTCCCGTATCTTAATCGCATAAACTAGTGCAAAAATACCACATTAATCTCATTTCGTCAATACGAATTTATTCGTTCACAGGAATTTCGCAGTACCTGACCCCAATGTCTGCTTCTTTTCTTATTAACGCTTCCAATGTTATAAAATATAATCCCTAAATCCGTTTACTATTCCATATAGCATTAATCGTTTTCCAGTTCTCCCTTTCACCAGTTTGCTTAACTATCGTTTCAAACTCCTTGTGTGTCATCTTAACATCAGGATTTTCAGCAATTTGAACTAAAAGATTAAAAGAATTAACTATCTTTAATTGATATGAAGACAAAGACAATCTCCTTTTAGCAATATCTCTAAGCAAACCTATATCGAAATCATCAGAGAGAAAAACCGGAATCCTCATAAAGGATGCCATAATAATCATATGAACATCTCCCATGCTACTCCCTTGTATGTGATGCGAATAAATATCCTTTCCGTTAGGAATAACCAGTTTCGGCATCTGTTTTATACCGCCTTTTCTTTGCAAATAATTACGCATCTCATTGTAAATAGCTTCAAACTGAGTTTCATATATCATCCGTGAAAAATCATCTTCCCCAAAGAATTCATCATACTCAATTGTAGTAATATATCCTTCATCTATCAATCTCTTAATATAACTATGTAGTCCAAACTCGTGATCCACAACATATCTATGTGCTACCAGAATGTAATCCAGATTATCGAAAATCTTCTTTATATTACCAGCATATTTTCCATTTGAAGAAATCTTTTGCAGAAGACATGTATCAACAATCGCTTTTTGTTTTGTCATATTATTCGCCCTCTATAGATAGATCAATTATTTGATCAGTTATATCAACACCTTCAACAGAAAAATCCTCTTTAATTTTAGATAAAACATATTCACTAACTGCCCCACTATGCTCAGCTTTTTCAATCAAATCCCTTAGACCAGGTATAGATTTATTCATAGATGTTGTCTTTATTGCAGTATTTATATCTTTAAGATATGATTCAACTATATCATTAATCCAATGATCCTCCTCAAATGATAACATTTTACCGATACTATCTGATATAATATGTGTTTCGATCATCCTCCGGCGGACTGCCTCATACGGCACCATATAATCCGACATCTGCATCACCATCACACGTATTATTTCTTCGCGTCTAATATGTGTTGTTTTAAGATTTAGTTCCTCAAGATGTACAAAAAAAGTCTTTTTAAACTCTGCTTCAGGCATTAACAGCTCCGCTGCAAATCTCCCCACTATCTTTTCTTCAATCTCATCTGTTATCTCTTCATCCGAACCTAATATATCCCAAACTTTGTCAACAACTCTCCAAACATGCCCGAGTTCATGTGCAGCAGCAAATATCTGTTCAGCAGTATTATGCGCTGTATTGATATACACAAAATCCTTTAGATCACCATTCATAAACCTTTTTATATGGAACCCTCTGTTCTTTTTTTCCTCTGGAAATGGATAATACACTACAATACAGTGCCTCTCCAAGATTCTGAAAATATCATCTTTAATAATAGTATTATTGACAACATACTCACTTCTAACACTATTGACAACTTGCGGCATTACCCCAATTATTTTGTTCCAATCCATCTTTGTCTCCTAAAAAGGACCGTACAGTTTAGTACAGTCCTAAATCAATTCATATTGCTTCTCTAATTTCAACATACTCATCCATTAAATCAAGAACTTTATCAAGATTGTCTGGATCACTGAACTCCTTCATAAACTCCAAGTTAGGAGCAAGCCTCTCAGGCTCATTCATAACAAGCTGTTCTTTTGTCACGCCCAACACTAAGGCTATTTTCTCAAGTTCTATAGGAGGCAACATCACCTTTCCTTCTATCACATTCCATACATCTTTTTTAGAATATGACATTTTTTCTGCAAATTCTTCGAGAGGGAGATTTAATTTTTGCATAAAAACATAGATATTATTGCCAATTTTTCTATATATATTAGCCATCACACACCTCCTTAATGTACTACCATAACCATATTTTTCAAGTTCTTGAATTATACATTACTCAGGTCCATTTCGTCAACAATTTCAGTTGTTGATGACAGCAATCTACGCAAAATCTTCTAATTTTTAGACATCATCTTCATCATTATCAGATTCTGTCTCGACATTTTGACCTTCGTTTGTTGTCAGTCTCTCATCAATTCTATTTATTAACTTATCAACAGTTTTTATAAAGGTTTCTGTATGAACAGCTGCAATGTTTTTTCCGTTTGAACCATACTGAGCCTTCAATTCTTTCAAATCAGTTAATAGTTTTACAAGTCCATTTTTGGTAGGATTCAAATCAATATCAAAAGAAATAACATTCTTTTCCCACATATCTTCAAAGTATCCAGGAAAATAGGCTTTATCAGACTGAGATGAATTCTTAAAGCTTTCTACTGTCACACCAGCCATTTCATTATCAAACACCTTAAACCTTTTATGTTGACATTTTCTAAATGCAGCTAAACCTTCCTGCCCCAGACTTGTAACATAGAGTTTCTTATTATTCTCAAACATAACTACATTATTGTCTCTGAATTCAGCAATCATGTCATAGGCTTTTAGTTCTTCTTCAGTATAGTAACGTCTCGAATCTTTACCTATTATTCGTAGTGTATAGTTTTCTAATTCGTTTTCTTCAATATATCTTTTAAAACAAACCTGGATTCCGGCGTTCACTTTATTCCAGTTAATGGATTCCGGTAACTCTATATTGTATTCTCTAGACCAACAAGAATTCTCTACAAAATAAACATAATCGTTCAGGGTAAAACTGCCAGAATAGCAATCTTCAAGTAGCCCAGAGAACCCCTCAGTTATTATGTCTTCTTCTAATTCAATAAATCTGTTATTTTTGAGAACATCCTTTGGCGCAGTAGTCTTCATTCGAGCAACAATATATCTAAGTTCTTCATCTAGTAGTTCTTCGTTCCACTCCCCATATAAAATCCAACTTCTCACATTAGAAAGAAGAGTCGAAGAATTGAAAAATGGATATATTTTTCTGACATCCTCATCAGAAAATAAAAAGCCATAGTCTCCCTCGACAGCAATGCCAGCTTTTGTTGCAATTGTATAGGCTATAAATGAATACAAATACTTTTCCTTATCCGGGATACTGTATTTTACAAGCTTACCATAGACCCTATAGAAATCTTTTAATGCACACTTCAGACTTCGAATATTGTGTGGTTTAGGCTGCGGGGACGAATTACCACTATCCTTGTCTGTATCCTTCTTCACAGGATCTGTTTCAAATACGCCGAGAATCAATGATTCATTTTCCAAAAGAAACTTCTTGTATTCAGCGTTAAACCATTCTCGATCACGTAAGAGAGAATGAATAATAGCATCAAACTCCGGCCTATGGCAAACCGTCCGGGCTACAATTTTCTCTTTAATTTCAGCATAGCTGATGAAATCCTTATTACCCTCAGCATTCTCATCATCAGAAATGCGGTCTTCGTTGGCAATAATAATTGTATTAAAATGGTAATTCTCACAATACTCGTTAATACAGCCAAGAACATCAATCGTACTTAACTTTGAACGTTCCAGGTCGTCAAAAACCAGAATAACCTTTTTTTCTTCAATATTTGGTTTAATGGTTATATAATCCAAAGGATTCACAGAGAGAATAGTATCTTTAACATCCTTTAATACTGGAACAAATGAAGACACGCTGCCAAATATGGTTCTTCCGGCAGTAATTGCCTTTTCATGATTCTGAATCTTACCAAGGATGTTTGTACACTGTGAAACCCATTGTTTCTTTACATTCTGATTGAGGACATCGATATTACTGATGCCAAACAGAGAGACTCTTACAAATATATGTGTATTTTCCAGTTTTTTCTTCAATTCATGTTCAATCAGATACGTTTTTCCACATCCCCATTCTCCGGTAAGCATCAATGCGCCAACAGGATCTGGTTCTTTACAATAATAAACAAGTTCATCTATTGTTTTCATTGGTGCCTCCTTTTTATCACAGATGTTGATTTTAATATATCTTTCAATCGTTCACATGAATTTCACAGTACCTGACCCCACTGTTATAATTGTTCCGGAATGACCTGTAAGTTTTTCCGGAATGACCTGACACTTTTTTCGAAAAAGGTGTCAATTTACAATGGTATACTCAAACGTGTCGTCTTTATTATTTCAACGGTAACAACTCATCAAAAAAGATTTTCATAAAATCAGCTGTACAATTATTAATATCATTAGATCTTTCTAGATAATCCGAATCCTGAAAACTTAATACCCTGAATAATTTATCATACTCAGAAACCACCAAAGCAGCTTCATTTATATCTATTTCAATATACGGAACATCCATAAGATTATGAGCTAAAACTTCATTTCTAAATAATGAGAATTTAGAAACTATACTTTTACAATTTTTCCATTTCTCAGTTTTAGTTATCAATCCTACTTGTTCAAAATACTCTTGTTTCTTTTCTTCTTTAATATATTTAAATATATTATTCTGGAATTTTGAAATAGTCACCGTATCGTGTTGATTATCATCAGCAAATTGTTTTATCTGCATAATTAACATTCCAGCAACTGTAATATGTATCCTCCTTAAAATAGTTCGTATTTCAAATCTTTCATCCAATTTATGATTCTGAGCATATAACTCACTTTGTTGAAAAGCCAGTTGCAAAAATTTTAAGTTGTATTGTGCTCCAATCAAGATATCTGCTAGATTTTTCATTTCTTTTTCATATTGAACCAAAAACTCATATTTTATATACTCTTTGCTCATCTTTTCACCTATTCTTACTTTAGTTCTTATTTTCTATAAGCTCATAGAAGGAAAGATATCTATGAGAAAACGCCACGGGTTAAAAGCTTCCCAGAAGTGTTTATTGCATAATGTAATTACTCAGTTGCAAAACAAAAACGGACAATGTTGCATGACTATTTTGGACAATGTTGCAAAGCCACACATCTGATCCAGACATGTGATTATCCATTGCAGACATAACCTATATTTTTTATCCTTATCCTGTTGCTAATGCAAATACAGGAAAGGAGAAAAGGAGGAAAGGAGTATGCTAGCAATGGAACAGATACATCAGATACGGGAGCTCTATATCGGCACAGCTTCCTGTAAAGGAATGGCCAACTGTTTTCAAAGACCAGACTATATCGGATGCAATCTTGGATCGATTGGTAAGAAACGCTTATCGGTTCGATCTTAAAGGACCATCCAGGCAACCTACGGTCGAACATCAGCCTTCTGTGGATGACAATCAGACCGAGGTATGATACATTAACAATTAAAGATGTCAGCTTGTCCCTCTTGGACAGTGTTCTTGTCCGGATGTTATAGGAACGCTGTCCGTATATTTGCGGAACGTTGTTCGCTTGTTATAAGAACGTTGTCCCAGATTGATAAGAATCATCACCCTTATAATCCAATGTTTCATTGCAGCATACCTATCTATGTAATCAACAGGTGAAATTATTATTTCCTCCTCTTTAACATCAAGCATCATCAAAAATTGTTTAATACGCTTGAAAAACTCATTAGGATTTCCAATAAGAAGAACAACCGGTTGATCCTCCATCTTTATTCTCTTATATGCTACTCGATCATCAACCTTACAAAAATCCGAAAAATATTCCTTTGGTATCGTTGCTGTATATTTTGCTCTTCCATCAGTAAGAATTTCCTTATGAAAAGCATCATTATGTAGACCGTACATACACAAGCACCTAAGATGCAATACACTCCTTCTTCTAAAGAACAAATAACCGTTTTTTGTAAAACACTCTATGTTTGATTCACCTTCCAGTCGCCTAGCAAGTTCCGAATATTCATCATCTTCAAGGACAGAACAAAAAGCGCCCTCAAGCAAATCTCCTTGCCCAACATTTCCTTTCTTTTCTTCATCAATCCACTGTTGCGGAGTACTCAAGTATATTTTTCCATTTTGAAATTGTTCAGCCCACTCTCTTTTAGTACATTTCATCAACATTAATGTCGAAAATTGGAAATTTAACACTGGTCGAGGTTTTAAGTTTTCAAATACCACGCTATTACTCAAATAGGATACCTCCTAACCGTATATTGCTTTACCATATCATTTTTTTCTTCCGATATATTTTCACCAGTCTATATCCTTCAGCACATATGCTCAATCATGAATACCTTATATCAAAAATCAATTTATAAAAAACTGCCACCCATTCAAACAAATTTTCACAAAATGTTCATTGTGACATATAGAACACCACAGTACGACGGTTTATTTCAAGCTTACAGGCTACCGCAGCTTTCTTAAACCCTTGACCTTTAAGTTGTTGAATTGAATTATACACAGAATATCCTTTCATTAATGCTTGCTCCATTAAATGATAGATAAATTCTATCATCAATGAGAGAAAGTGTGCACTTACTGGCGAAGATATGTGCACTTACCGGCGAAAATCGTGTACTTTAGTTTACCATTTACAGTACTTTAATTTACCATTTACAAGGTCTCACTGTGCCACTGTGGTATTCCATTTATTCCATACATTTATATCAATTTTTACAGTTCACAACATTCTCACTCCTTCAGTAAATCCGCAAGATACAATTCTCCCTTTTTATGTCCCCCTTTAAGTTTCTTGTATTCTCTGATAGCATCAACAAGTACATCCGGTCTTGTGCCATAGTAATCTTTGTAAAACTGTGTGCTATTATCATATTTCATTTTTCCATATTTGATATTCATCTTTGCGAAAGATTTAGGCGATAGTTTTGACTTTGTCTTTTCGTATTGCGAAACCAATCCTTCAGAAATTATGAGCAGCATTTCAAGTTCCGGCTTTGTACAATACTTCTTAACACCAATGATTCTATCCGAATACTCTTTAGGTATTTTGAGATTCTCACTTTGAACATCACCTATTCGCATAATTAACACATCATGTCCAGGATAAATATTCAATTCAGTCCGTACCTGTGAATTACTCATCTGTCTTGCATGGTATGGTGTCAAGCCAATTAATTCATTATTGTCAAAAATCAGCAAATCATACTCAAGAAGGATTTTCATTATTTCAAGTTCATTTGGTCCTTCGCACATAATCAATCTTTTCATTTCTTCAGCATCCTTTTCAAGTCCATAAGCGCCTCATAATCAACTGCAGTATTAAAAGCATTATTATAATACTGTCTGCTCTTCAAAAGCTCCGGTCTGATATGGTAATCCGCATACATATTGGAAAGGAAAACCTTTTCACCTGCATTGCATATCCATATATTATCCTGCCTTCCCATCTGATCAAGGACTTCAACATAATGTGTAGTAAATATCAACGATGCATTATTCTTGTTTACACTCTTATCTTTATAAAGACTGATCATATTTTCAACCAGTGTTTTGTGAAAATGGTTCTCCACCTCATCAACAATGAGATCAAATCCTTCCTTTAACGACGCTACCATTAAAATGTACAACAAAATTCCTTTAGTCGTTCCGCTGGATAACATATATATCAACTGTGTATCAGAAAGAGGCATTTTTTCCCCTTTAAATGTTATCACATAATTATGACTATCTAACATTTTCAAATCTTCAATATTTTCATCAAATATATGAAGAACCTTTGTCAATGCTTCATCATTAATTTC
>CACYCJ010000218.1 GCA_902772925.1 uncultured Lachnospiraceae bacterium | reverse complement strand
CATTTCTACACTGCGTCAACGGCAGAAAGAGACAATCTTGTGAAAGCAGGCTGGAATTCAGAAGGAAGTGCATGGACTTCGCCGGTTAAATCAAATACACCGGTTTACAGATTATATAATCCCAACGCCGGCGACCATCACTACACGATGAGCAAGGCTGAAAAGGAAAATCTTGTGAAAGCAGGCTGGAAAGACGAGGGTATAGGCTGGTATTCGGACGATGCCAAGACTAAGCCCGTATACAGAGCGTACAATCCCAACGCTGTGGCAGGAGCGCATCATTTCACAGTAAGCAAGCCGGAGATAGAGACACTCCTCAAGGCGGGCTGGAAGGATGAGGGCATCGCCTTCTACAGCAAGTAACGGTCTCCTCCTTGTCACTTGTCATAGCTCGTGTTATAATTGCGGCGAATTATTTATTGAACCGGTGAGACTATGGATACTATACTGAAAAATGAAAACGAATCGGATACTTTTTCCCTTGCTTCAAAAATCCTTAAGAACGGGGGACTTGTCGCATTTCCTACGGAAACGGTTTACGGACTCGGCGGCGACGCATTGAAAAAGGATGCATCAAGGAAGATTTATGCCGCAAAGGGGCGTCCTTCCGATAATCCTCTTATAGTTCACATTGCGGACAGGGAGGCACTGGGCGTTCTTGCGGCAGAGATTCCCGAAAAGGCGGAAATCCTTGCGGAAGCCTTCTGGCCGGGTCCGCTTACGATAATACTCAGGAAGAAGAGCATTGTTCCGGATGAGACAACGGGAGGACTTGATACCGTGGCGATAAGGATGCCATCGCATCCTGCGGCACTGAGGCTGATAAGGGAAAGCGGAGTTTATATTGCCGCGCCCTCCGCAAATACCTCCGGAAGACCTTCGCCGACTACGGCTGAGCATGTTGCTGAGGATATGAACGGCCGGATCGATATGATAATCGACGGCGGACCGGTGGGGATCGGAATCGAATCTACGATAGTGGATCTTACAGGTGAGGTGCCGACCATTCTTCGCCCCGGCTTTATTACGAAGAAAATGCTTGAGGAGATGATCGGACCGGTGGAGATCGACAAAGCGCTTATCACGCCGGATCCCACGATACGACCCAAGGCTCCGGGAATGAAATATACGCATTATTCGCCGAAGGGCGAGCTCAGCATCGTAGAGGGAAAATGTGATGCTGAGGGAGATGAACAGCAGGAGACGGGAGACAGTGCGACGGCTGCGTCTGAAAATGACATTTTCGACAGCATAGCGCGTCACATTAACATTCTTACCGATAAGGCGCTTGCGGAAGGAAAGAAAGCGGTCGTAATTACAACCGAAAAGCATAGGAAATTGTACACCTGCGAAAGTGTCATTACTCTCGGTGATACGCAGCAGAGCCCCACGGTGGCGGCTCGGCTGTACAGTGCGCTCAGGGAATGTGACAGCCTCGGAGCAGATGTGATATACAGCGAATCGTTTGAAGAAAATGAGATTGGCGGAGCGATAATGAACCGGCTGCTCAGGGCAGCGGGGCATAGAGTGATCTATGTGTGAAAGTGATAGGCCGCGTATTTTATGCGATTTCAGACTTGACCTTGCGGTATAGAAAGGATTAATGATTAATTATGAAGATTTCAATCGGATCGGACCATGGCGGATATGAGCTTAAGAAGGAGCTTATCGCTCATTTAAAGGAAAAGGGCTATGAGATTATCGACAGAGGCTGTGACAGCGCGGCTTCCTGCGATTATCCCATATATGCAAATGCGGTATGCGATGATATTGTTTCAAAGGAAAGTGAGCTTGGAATTCTTATATGCGGCACAGGGATCGGAATGTCCATGGCCGCTAACAAAAGAGATGGTATACGCGCAGCACTCTGCCACGACACATTTTCGGCAAAGGCTACAAGGGAGCATAATGATGCAAATATACTTTGCATGGGTGCCCGCGTTGTCGGTCCGGGACTTGCGCTTATGATAGCGGACACATTTTTGGAGACCGATTTTTCAAATGACGAAAGACATATCAGAAGGATTTCGCTGATCGGAAAAGGGCAGTGAAAAATGTGACAGAGTCCCTGTCGCAAAACGGAGTATTATATGTTATATTTTGCGCCCCTGGAGGGGATTACTACCTATGTTTACAGAAATGCTTTTAACCGCTACTTCGGCGGGATCGACAGATACTTTTCTCCGTTCCTTACGGCAAAGCACATTAAGGGCAGGGAAAAGCGCGAGGTGGATCCCGAAAATAATGCGGATTTTAAGCTTGTACCTCAGATCCTTACAAATAAATCCGATTTTTTTCTGGCTGTTGCCAGGCAGCTTGAAGAAATGGGCTACAAGGAGGTTAACCTTAATCTCGGTTGTCCGTCAGGAACTGTTGTCAGCAAAAAGAGAGGTGCCGGACTGCTCGGTGACACACTGATGCTGGAGACATTTCTGGATGAGATATTTGAAGCTTCGACTGTAAAGATTTCGATAAAGACCCGGCTCGGTATGGAGTCTCTTTACGAGTGGGAGGATATTTATAATATTTTCGTGAAATATCCGGCTTCGGAGCTTATCATTCATCCCCGTTTAGGTAAGGAATTTTATAAAGGCGAGGTACATTTGGATTCATATATTGAAGCAGCGCGGTTTTATGAGAAAAACAAAACCACAAAGCTTATCTATAACGGCGATATCAATGATATCGCTTCTTTTCGTTACATTCGTGAGACTCTAGGAGAAAATGCGCCGGATACATTTATGATAGGGCGCGGGCTTCTGCGTAATCCGACCCTTGCATATACTATAAAGCATTATGAGGATACAGAAGGAAGAAATTCCGGAAATGACGCTTCGGGAAATGACGCTACTGTAGACGCGGTTTCAGATCGGACCCCCGATATAGAGACCTTCAAGAAGTTTCATGATGAGATTTTTGAGGGTTACATCATGGAAATGAATTACGAAAAGCAGGCTGTTATGAAGATGAAGGAGCTTTGGTCTTATATGGGCGAGGGGCTCGGTGCCGACAAAAGGCTTCTTAAGGAGCTGTATAAGGCAAAGACTCCGGCAGAGTATAGAAACGCATTTCAGATGCTTATCAGCTGCCTGTAAATGGTAGATTATAAACTGAATTTAAACGCAGCATATTACAATTGCAATCATATATTTCTTCTAATATGGCTTAAAATATGCTAAAATGATAAGTAGTGTGGTCTCGGACCGAAAGGGAAATATATGAATAATACGTCGTTTTTAAAGAAATACCAATATTCATATATCCTTGGAGTTTGTATCCTGGTCTTCGTTCTGATGGGGATGCTGACTTATTATGCCGTATCGGGAATGCTTATCAATTCCAGCAAGTCAAATGCGATGGGACTCGCCGTTATTGCCGCCAATGAGATCGATGGTGATGTTTTCGATACCATAAGAAGTGAAGATGACATTGCCTATCAGGAAGTATTTGACCTCCTATACAAATATAAAGACTACAATATGCTTCAATACATTTATACAATGCGTTATGAAAACGGCGTTGTTACATTTGTCGTTGATGCAGATGATGATGAACCGGCTCTATGTGGTGAGCAATATGGAATCCTTGAGGATATGCTCCCGGCATTTAACGGGGAGGTCTGTTGTGACCAGGTCATGTATCGCGATAAATGGGGCGACTTCTACAGCGCATATGCTCCGATCAGAAATTCGGCCGGATCGGTAGTCGGCATCGTTGGTTGTGATATCAATACGGCTGATATCAAGGACCGTCTTTTAAAGCTGAGAGTTATGCTGATAGCACTACTTGGCATCTTTACGATCATTTCACTTATTTATATATCACTTTATTCAATCAATATAATTAATGTTGACCCGACGACAAGACTCAGAACAAAGGAAGGCTTTATAAGGATAGGAAACGTTCTTAAGAAGAAGGGAATTCTTAAGGATTATTCCCTCATTCAGATGGAGATCAAGAATTATGATTATGCGCTTTTGGAAGCCGGCTGTACGGAAGAAGAGTTAATAGACGCATTTTCAAAATATCTGAAGTCGGTTCAGCCGATGAAGGGGCATGTGGCGAAAATCTCTACAGAGGTTTTTCTTATGCTGGTCGGTAAAGAGGATGAGAAAGCTGCTCTTGAAAAGCTTACTCCGGCTCCGATCACCGTCGGAGAGGGAAAGACGAATGTGTATTTCAATATAGGCATTTGCCGAGCCTCGGAAAATGACAGTCTTGCGGATCTTATAAGAAGCTGCAGTATTACCATGGATGAGGCCAGAGAGAATAACCGTGAGGATTATGTCATATATGATGAAGAGATAAGAAGAACCCATAAGCTGGAAAAAACTATAGAGGCTAAGTTCCCCGACGCCTTGGCAAAGGATGAATTCTGCGTTTTTTATCAGCCGAAGGTGGATTTACGAAACAACACTCTCTGCGGGGCCGAGGCTCTTGTGAGATGGAAGAAGGACGGAGAGATCATTTCTCCGGTCAGGTTTATCGGTATTTTGGAAAAAATGGGACTTATAACACGGCTTGATTTTTATGTTTTCGAGACTGTCTGTCAGAACCTCAGGAGATGGCTTGATGAGGGGCTGCCCGCCGTAACGGTATCGTCCAATTTTTCGAAGATGCATCTTAAGAATCCGAATCTGGCGGATGATGTGCTACGCATTGTAAAAAAATATGATATCGATCCCGGACTTGTGGAAATCGAGCTTACCGAATCTTCGGGTTATTCCGATTTTGAGGCCTTGAAGCATTTTGTGGATGAGATGGAAAATGTCGGGATCCATACATCAATAGATGATTTCGGAACAGGTTATTCGTCGCTTTCACTGCTGAAGGAGGTAAATGTGGATGTGGTGAAGCTGGATAAGACATTTTGCGACCACCTCGGAGAAGATGATATACAGACAGGACTTACTGTGAATGTTATCCACATGATAAAGGACCTGGACAGAGTCGTTCTGTGCGAGGGTGTGGAAACCGGAGAACAGGCTGAGATTTTAAGAAAGACCGATTGCACTATTGTTCAGGGATATTATTACGATAAGCCGCTTCCCATGGAAAAGTTTGTGGAAAGAATGAAGAATCCTAAATACGAAGGGTAAAAAAGAGAGGAGTTTATGATGTTTATTGGTATAGATCTCGGAACATCGGCAGTCAAGCTTCTGGCGATGAATGATAAGGGTGAGATTCTGAAGACGACATCGGTTGAATACCCTGTCAGTTTTCCTAAAACAGGCTGGTCCGAGCAGTCACCCGAGGACTGGTTCAAAGGAACCTTGGAGGGGCTGAAAAAACTCATAGATGATCTGGGTATAAGTCACATTGACGGAGTGGGCGTCGGCGGACAGATGCATGGTCTGGTGATCCTGGATGAAAAGGACAATGTGATCAGACCCGCGATCCTTTGGAATGACGGAAGGACCACAAAGGAGACCGATTATCTAAATAATGTGATCGGGAAGAAAAAACTGTCCGAATATACAGGAAATATCGCTTTTGCAGGCTTTACAGCACCGAAGATACTCTGGGTAAAGGAAAATGAGCCTGAGAATTTTAAAGCTATCAGCAAGCTCATGCTTCCGAAGGATTACATTGTATACAGACTTACCGGCTCATATGTAACGGATTATTCCGATGCGTCCGGAATGCTGCTCCTTGATGTGAAAAACAAGAAATGGTCCCCGGAAATGCTTGAAATATGCGGTATTTCAAATCTTCAGATGCCGAATCTTCATGAAAGCTTTGATATTGTGGGAGAGTGCAGAAAGGATATTCTTGATGAACTCGGACTTGAAGGAACAACAAAGGTTGTCGCGGGCGCGGGAGATAATGCGGCTGCGGCAATAGGGACCGGAACGGTGGGAAATGCGAGGTGTAACATTTCTCTCGGAACCTCCGGGACGATCTTTATATCAAGAGACACATTTTCGGTTGATGAAAATAACTGTCTTCATTCATTTGCTCATGCGGATGGGGGCTTCCATTTAATGGGCTGTATGCTTTCGGCTGCATCCTGCAATAAATGGTGGATGGAAGAGATTTTAAGAGAGAAGGATTTCGAGGGCTCGCAAAAAGCGATACAGACACTCGGAGAAAATGATGTATTTTTCCTTCCCTATCTGATGGGGGAGAGGTCTCCGCATAATGATCCTCTCGTCAGAGCCGCATTTTTCGGAATGAGTATGGATACTACGAGAGAAGATATGATACAGGCGGTATTTGAGGGAGTGGCCTTCGGACTCAGGGACAGTCTGGAGGTGGCAAAGAGTCTGGGAACCGACATAAAGGTGTCCGGAATCTGCGGCGGCGGAGCAAAGAGTCCGCTGTGGACAAGGATCATCGCGAATGTCTTTAATATGCAGCTCGAGATTCAAAAAAATGACGAGGGACCGTCGCTCGGCGCGGCAATTCTTGCGGCAGTGGGCAGCGGCAGATTTGATAGTCTGGACGAGGCGATAAGACTGGTGGTAAAGACGGATAAGGTCATAACGCCCGACCTGGAGCTTGCCGCAAAGTACGAAGAAAAATACGGATACTTCCGCAAGCTGTATCCGGCAATTAAAAATCTGTGATGTATCCGTTTTTCTGAAAAAAGTTGCACCCGTGTGTCGTGGGGTTTGACACACGGGTGCTTTGCGGTGTGACGCAAAAATTATGTGGGGGGCTTAATATGTGGTGGCTTAATTCAAATATGCGGTGATATCAAATGCATCGCAATCCGTAAGCTTTGCTTCGCCCTGGGGATTTACCCAGATTGTAGCTACATAGAGCTTGTCTTTTCCGTCGTCCGTGCCTTTGCAGAGGAATCTGTAATTGGCTCCGGCAACTACCTGTGACCCGAGAAGAGCTATGGGAGAAAGCTTTTTATCCGAATCGGCTGTAGCAGCATCAAATGCTTTCTGAATATTCTCATCAAAGGTTGCCGGTGTGGGAAGCTCGGCACATTCCCATGCGCCCATCATGTGTCCCTTGTCCTCTTCAATGATCGCTACATCGCTTACATTGATGGGATTAATACTTGTGAGTGAAACATCATCGCTGAGATTCTTGTAGATCACAACGATATCCCACTGCTTGGTCGCATTTGCATCGGTGAGTGTTCCGTATGCGAGAAATGCATAATTGGTTCCGGAAACAAGCTGGGTTGAAATAACTGCTACCGGTACATAAGATGCTCCGTCCAGACCGGAGAGAGCTTTTTCAAAAAGAGCCTTCTCATCGTCCGTTACAAGCTGAGTGTACGAATCGGAAATGCTCCATCCTCCGGCAACCGGAACCTCTTCGCCGCCGCCGATCCTACTTTCTGTGATATCCGTAAATGTTGCATCCTCGATCACAAGATCGTCAGTGGTCTCATTTGGAATGGCGGTTGTTTCCGCCTTTTTTTCACAACCCGTCATAACGCTGAGGGTCATTAACGAGCAAATCGAAAGTGCTATAACTTTTCTTAACTTCATATCCTTATCCTCCTTAAAGTGATATTTGCTTTTCGCTTAAAATGATATTTGCTTTTCGCTTGTCACTCATATAGTGCATATGAATAATTATTCTGTTGCATAAAAAATATAAAATTTTTTAATTAATTTCACACCCGCATTATTATTTTTATTAAGCTTAAAAATTTACATTTTGTGGATTATTCAATGATACTGTGATACAATATCACTGTTTATGGGGAGTGTTACTTGGAGGGGTTGCAGCATGGTAGATAAAAAATTAATGGAAATGCTGAGAAGGCTTTTCAGAATTCAGTCCGAAAGAGTTATGGTCACGGACGACTACGCTGAGCTATGCGATTATTTGGGCGTAGTGAAAATGTATTACGATCAGACGGTTGAGGAGAAGGAAGGCTACAGAGATATAAGGACCGGTCTTCTGTTCAGAAATAACAATATGGAATCCGGCAGAGTCGTTTTGTATGACAGCGGTGAAGAAACAGGCGACTTCAGGATGGAATTTCCTTATTATGTGCGCGGTACTCATTATGTGACAGCATATCTTGAATTTAAAAAGGGGATAAATGAGAAGAAGCTGGATAAAGATCTGTTTCAGTTTCTTTCCGATCTGACATACGTTCTTGTGAGTCGTCAGAAAATGAGAAAGACCCTTTACTATGCCGAATATTCGGACATGATGACAGGTATTCCGAATGTCCTTTTTATAAAGAAAAAATATAATGAGATCATACAGACTGCTTCTCCGTATGACTATACGGTGCTTTATGTAAACTTAAAAAACTTCAGGGTGATAAATGAAGTAGCAGGAGTCAGAGCCGGTGACGAAGCTATCATCCAGTATTCTCAGAAGGCCCTGACTTATGTAGCGCCGAATGAAGGCGTATGTCGTATGGGCGGAGACAATTTTGTTTTCTTCGTGAAAAACGAAAAATTTGAAGAACTTCTGAATCGTCTTAAAAGCGTTAAAATATCAGACCTGAAAGCTTCTCCTGAACAGACCTTTGAGATCTCGGCATGGGTAGGTGTTTCCAGACCCGTCGTAGGTGAAAAGGCTGATATGATGTTCAGGATAAATGAAGCTGCCATTGCCTGCACCGTGGCTAAGACCAGGATGAAGCAGGAGGTTGTTTATTTTACGGAAGAGCTTAAGAAAATGTCCGGCGAAAGCAAAAGGATAATAGCCGCATTTAAGCCTGCTGTGGAAAGGCATGAGTTTAAACCCTATTTTCAGCCTAAGGTTGATATGCTGACAGGAGAATTGGTGGGGCTTGAGGCATTATGCAGATGGCAGCATGGTGACACCATGATATATCCGGATAAGTTTATCCCCGCACTTGATAAGGAAGGCCTGATCCATGAGCTGGATATGACCATCCTTCGAAATACCTGTGAGGCGGTTGCAGTCTGGAAAAGCATGAATATGAATCCGGTGAGAGTGTCCTGCAATTTTTCCAGAAAGAATCTGTTTGTACCGGATATTGAGGAAAAGATCATAAATGTTATCAGAGAATACGGCTTGTCAGAAAGTGATATTGAGATTGAGATAACCGAGAGTGTCATGGAATCCGAATATGACAGATTGCTGGAGTTCACCAAAAAGCTTCATGCCGCCGGGCTTTCCCTGGCTGTGGATGATTTCGGAACAGGCTATTCGTCTTTATCATTGATTCATAACATTGATGCTGATATAATAAAGATCGATAAAAGCTTTGTGGATGAATTGACGGTTAATGAAAAGTCGCGTATCCTTATTGAAAGTATCATCAGTATAGCGAGCCGGCTTAACATGAGTGTCATAGCCGAAGGCGTGGAAACCCGCGAACAGGGCAGGGCGCTGCTGGCAATGGGATGTAATCTGGCTCAGGGCTATTATTACGGAAAGCCGGTTGATTTTGAAACTGCTACGGGAATCGTTCAAAGTCATCATTATGAACCTGTAGGCTGAGACTCGGAAATAATCGGATATAATACATTAGTTTAATATAGATAACACGGGTGCTTGCTAAAGCAGGCTGAGACGAAGCATGGTTATGCTCGAACCGTTTACCTGATTTGGATAATGCCAACGTAGGGAAGTTAAATGCATTTTTAGTGCAGATATACTATAGCTGGTATGTCTGCACTTTTTGATGCACACGCCCGTCGATAGGAAAGTGTTGCCATTCGGCAACCGGCGGGCGGCGCGGTGAGCAGGGTG
>CACYCJ010000217.1 GCA_902772925.1 uncultured Lachnospiraceae bacterium | reverse complement strand
TCCCTGCAAGGAGAAACCCTAAGAAACAGTTAGCAACAGCATTAGGGGCAATACTTGTAAAAGAGAATCGCTAAAAGACCGCGTTCATTGAGCACCTTTTAAGGTGACATGGCTTTGCCAGTGGATATGAAGAACGGTGTATTAGGAGACTTAAGTACAAGTGGTGATGAAAACTTAAACGAAGAGACCGATGATAATGGAACACAGCCTTGAAATAGACCATCGATACTATAATAAACTTGATATTGAGGGGTTTTCACAAATGATGAAAGCCCCATCCTTTTGTTACAAGTTTTACTGGCTTGAGGCAATTGTGGGCCTTATGGCAGCAAATGTTACTGAAACGACCTTTGACGCAATCATCGATGAGATGATTGCCAATGCCTGGTATTCTGTAAGGGAGTTCCATATACACCTTAGCGGGATCCAAAGCGATGGCAGCGTGAAAGATGGATTGGAACGAGCAATAATACTGCTTACCGAATTAAGCGACCTTCCGGCAAATGCGTCAAAAATAGAGATAAAGAATGAGATCAAGAACCATAATGCTGAACTGAAGAAATACAAGGAACAGCTGACCAATATGGTTCCGTACCGTGCACTGGCTGGTTTTTTTGCAAAGAGTGGGGATGTCGTTGATTGGGGCAGTGCGGTACGCATGACCAAATATGTTAAGCAGTTTAGTAAAGAAAAGATTCTGCTGCCATATACATTTGGGGAAAACAGCAAGTTAAAGAAACAGGTCTACTTTGACCAGGAATGGATCAAAATGATCCAGGACAACACTGTGTCAATCCTTGGATGGATCCAGTTTGAAAAGGTGAAATGGCTCCAAAACAACAACCCAGAAGTTCCAGGTCTTGTTTATAAGCTTGCGCCGTTAGATGAAAAAATGCGGAAGCTTGGAAAGGTAAGAAAGCTTTGGAATGGAGTTTTGGAAATTACAGAGATTCGGGATGTGTTCAAAGACGAGCCAATTGTTGTTAAAGAATATGATGTAGACCACTTTGTCCCATGGTCTTTCGTGATGAACGATGAGCTTTGGAACCTGATGCCAATGGATTCGTCATTAAATTCCATTAAGAGCAACAAGCTGCCAGCATGGGACCCGTTTTTTGAGCGATTCGCTTCAAACCAGTTTGTAATGTATGAGCTGGTCAACAAGAAGCCGGGCCTGTACAAGTTGTTTGAAGGCTGTTACCGTGACAATTTGCATTCGATATGGGCTGGACAGGAACTATACCGGCCTGGTAATTCCAAAGAACTCTTTTATAATATACTACAGAAGAACATGCGGCCCGTATATGATTCTGCAAGAAGGCAGGGTTACGAAACGTGGAATTACATTAAGGAGAGGCGATCCTGTCAATTGGCATATGGATAAACAGAGCACCGGCATGGACGTAATTATATAATGGGGCGGCAGGGCAGTTGATAATACAGGGGGAACAATAAGTGGCAGGATATGACTATGCAAAATTTGTTGGGGACTTTGGAAAACGAACTTTAGAAAACAATAAAATAATAAATGATTTAAGGTCGCAGGACATCCGTGATGAGAAAAAAAGTGAAATAGAAATTGAAAATAAGCATCATGAGGTCACCCAGCTTATAAATTCACTGTTCGGCATGATAATTGTTCCATACGAAAAGTACAAATTTGACACGATCGACCAAGATGGCATCAATTCAATTGGCGAAAACGACCTTAAGAAAACGCAGGAGTATTATAAAATAGCAAAAATAATCATAAACCTCGAAAAACGCAATAAACTATATAACAGCTACAACGACCATTACTTAGTCAGTAGTTTTATTAAGCATTTACGGAACTCTCTTGCACATTCTGGTGACGATGGTATGCATTTTACGCCTGTTGAAAAGAAGAAAGTCATTAAGGGTATCATATTCTATGATAATGACGGGGCTAGGGAATTCTGTGTGGAACTATCGATAGGCCGTATTCGTGAATTAATGGCCTTGATATTTAGTATGTACGAAAAAATCGAGAACATGAAGGAGCAGGATGATCTTGCGGCATATATGGCGGTTGTGGAGAATAAAAAGAAACTGTTGAAATTAAATATGACCTGGGCAAGACAATTTGAAAAGGATGTTTTACGAAACGGAAGGTCAAAAGAGTTATTGTAAGCTTGTGGATCACGAAGGGTAAGGAGAGAATGAAACAAGGAGTTAGTGTAGATAGAAAAACAAGCGGCGAAACAACACAAGTACATCTTCAATCTCCCAGCTATGACGTCAGTTATTCTTTCATAACAAAAGATGAATTCATATCACAGTA
>CACYCJ010000216.1 GCA_902772925.1 uncultured Lachnospiraceae bacterium | reverse complement strand
TCGTTGAAGCTGTCACCGGATGCTATGGTCTCAAAGCCTACCGACTGCAGTGCCTTCACTGTTGAAAGCTTTGACTTTTCGCATCTCATCTTAAAGCCTGTTATCTCACCGGTTTCAGATACTATAAGTGAATTGCAGAAAAGTGTGGGATAACCGAGCTTTTTCATAAGGGGCATCGCAAATTGCTCAAATGTATCGCTAAGGATTATTACCTGTGTCATGCTGCGAAGCTCATCTAAGAATTCCTTTGCTCCGGGCATCGGATCTATCTTTGCTATAGTCTCCTGTATCTCCTTAAGACCGAGTCCATGTTCCTTAAGTATACCCAGTCTCCAGTTCATCAGCTTATCATAATCAGGTTCATCCCTTGTTGTCCTTTTTAACTCCGGGATTCCACTCGCCTCAGAAAACGCGATCCATATCTCAGGTACAAGAACTCCTTCCATATCCAGACAAACTATATTCATCACTAAATCCTCTCTTTCCGTATTATTTACGTATTATTTCCGTATTTTTTCCATATTTTTCCGTATTTTTCCATAATCGTGCAGCTTTGAATAAAGCCACGAGTGCGCGGCGGTCAATCATCAAAAATATAAAACAAAACGCCCACAGCATTGAATCATATCACATATCCGTCTTTCTGACCAGTCCGCTTCTTTTTGCTATTACATAAGTTCCTGTCATATCTCCCATAACATTATCAGCCGTTGTAAGCGGATCAATGACAGAATACAGTCCGACGATCATAGCCAGGGCATCAAGAGGTATACCGAACTGTCTCAGTAAAACAGATGCGCAAACCATACCCGCTCCGGGTATTCCGGGGCATCCCATGGAAAGCACGATCACGGTAAATATCATTGAAACATAATCAGAAGGTGTAAGAGTTATGCCAAAGGTCTTTGCGAAAAAAAGAACCGTAAGTGTAAGCACCACAGACGTTCCGTCCATATTTATCGTAGCTCCGAGAGGTATCGAAAACGAATAAACTTTCGGTGATACCCCAAGCTTCTTATCACAAACATCCATTGTATGCGCCATAGCCGCATTACTTGATGAAAGGGCAAATGCATTGATAAATGCGGAAAATGTTTTTCTTATGAATGCTATCGGGTTGGTCTTTGCAAATATGAGTACTATCAGCATATACGCAACCACCATTCCGAAATTTGCCGCGAACATTGCAATAGCCACGGAGAACATAGACTTGAAGGTACTAAAGTCCGCCGTTATTATCATCGATACCATTGATGAGAAAATCATTGCGGGGAGAAACCATGTGATGAGCGAAGCAATCTTGAGCACAAGTGCATTTGCCTTTGCCAGAACCTCAGATACCGAATCCGAATATTTCCCGAGCATACCTGCCGCAACACCCACGATAATCGCAAGGAAGATTATCTGAAGCGTATTTGAAGTGGCAAATGCGTCTATGATATTACTCGGAACTATACCGAGAATAGTATCCTTAAAGCTGATGCTCGTAACCTCCGTTGTAACCTCCTCCGTCTGAATGCCGACAAATTCTCCGAAGGTTCCCGGATTAAAAATGTGAAACATCAAAAAACCCATACCTACTGCTACTGCCGTGGTAAAAACATAAAAGCCCATGACCTTTCCGCCGAGCTTTCCGAGCTCTCGCAGATCCTTGATTGTGCTGACACACGACGCCAGAGAGAAAAATACAAGCGGTCCGATGATCATATTTAATGCATTCAGGAAAAGAGTCTTTACCGAATCAAATATATATTCATCCAGTAAGCTGTTTATGTTTTGCGGAACGAAAAGACGCATTAAGGATCCGGCAACTATCGCTATCAAAAAAGAATAAAGCGTAACCATTAAGGCCTTCTGTGTCTTTTCACCGACATATATCTTAATGTGATTAATGCCATTACTGTATTTCGAATAGAATCTTTCTTTGTTGGCGGTAATGAGCATATTTCGGATGGCATTTTCGGCGTCCGGATGTATCTCGGCAGCAGATAGATCTATGCCCATATTGTCAACCGCTTTACTTTTGATCTCAGTCCCCTTCGAAGCAAGCTCTATGTAAGATTTTTTGATTTTTACAGTTATCTTTTCGCCCTCGTCCGTATTATGGGCGAGGATCACAAGCATTTCTTCGGTCAGAAGAACCGCCTTTGAAACTTCCTTTTGCTTTATATTATAGCCTTTTAAAGTGTCTTCGACTTTCTCAACTGTTTCTGAGAGATTTTTCAGATCCGGATCCATAGTCAAAAATGTATTCATAATATTTTTAAGTCCCTTCAGGTCTCATTTTTCATCTTTTTCAGCCTTCGGATTATCACGGTATCAAACTTTCGACACCATTCCACTCTTCTTTGCCACAACATAGGTTCCCGTCACATCACCCATTACATTATTGGCGGTACTTAAGGGATCCAGCATCGAATAAATTCCGATCACAAGAGATAATGCTTCTATGGGTATTCCGAACTGTTTGAAGAGCACGGACATACAGATGAGTCCCGAGCCGGGCATTCCGGGTGCGCCGACCGACAAAACAATTATCGTAAATATCAGCGAGATAATGTCTGCTCCGCTGAGCTCTATGCCGAAGCCTCTCGCAAAGAAAAGGGTCGTGATCGAAAGCATCACCGTCATTCCGTCCATATTCACGGTAGCTCCGAGGGGAATGGAAAATGAATAAATCTTCGGAGATATTCCCAGTCTTTTATCACATACATCCATCGTATATGCCATTGATGCACTGCTCGAAGAGAGCGCAAACGCATTTATCCACGCCGGAAACGCATTTTTCAGGAAAAATGACGGTTTTGTTTTTCCGATGATAATGCTTATCAGAATATAAAATAGCAGCATTCCGATATCCGCAGCTATAACCGTAGCCACCAGCTTCAGCATACTTTTCGCATTATCCGCATCCATTGTAAGCACCATGGAGATGACGGAAGAAAAGATCATCAGCGGCAGGAAACGGGTGATCATGGATGCCACCTTCAGGAAAAGCTCATTTGCATCGTAAAGGAATGCCGATACGGCCTCCGATCTGTTGCCGAGTCTTCCGGCTGCCGTTCCGACCAGTATTGCAAGGAAGATCAGCTGCAGCGTATTCGAATCCAAAAATGCCGACAGCAGATTTGGCGGAACTATATTTATGATGGTGTCCCTGAAGCTGAAGTCCATATCACTTACAGTGCTCGACTTGACCTGAAGAAAATCGAAGTCACCGGGGTTACCGGGGGATATGACATTAAACATCAGAAATCCCATCAGGATAGCCATTACCGTAGTACAAAGGTAGAAGGTCATTATCTTTCCGCCGATCTTTCCGAGCTCCTTTAAGTCTTTAAACGAGCTGATACATGCGGCGATCGAGAAGAAAATGAGAGGCGCCATTATCATATTGAATGCGTTGAGGAATATTGATTTGACGACTGAGAAAACATATTCATTCATCGCATTATTTATATCCTGAGGCACCAGCAGTCTTAATATCATGCCGATTACCACTGCCGCTCCTATGGCACCCAGAGAGTATATCAGATTTTTCTTTGCCCCTTCACCCACATTGATGTGAATGCGGTTTATACCGTTCTTGTAGCTGAAGGAAAGCATATCCTTGTTTGCCAGCAGGATCATATTTCGGATGGCATTTTCGGCATCGGCAGGCAGATACGCCATCGAAAGATCCATCTCCGTCCGGCTTATATCAGCCTCCTTAAGCTCTGTTCCCGCCGAAGCAATGTCTATCGTTCTGCCTCCGAGTATTTTCGATACCGTCACATTTACATTCTTGCCCTCAGCCGCATTTCGACCGAGCAAAACAAGCATTTCTTCCGTAAGAAGAACTGCTTTTTTGATGTCCTTACTCTTTGCTCCAATGCTCTTCAAAGTCTCTTCGACCGAAATGACAGTCTGGGAAAGATTACTCAGGTCGGATTTCATTTCAAAAACGGTTTTCATTTATGCCACACCTCCGCCGTGCTATCCTGCTATGATGATTATATAAGAAAAACGGGGCGCAAACAACAGATTTTATCCATTATCCGCGCC
>CACYCJ010000215.1 GCA_902772925.1 uncultured Lachnospiraceae bacterium | reverse complement strand
GAAAGAAAGTTTCTTGAAATTGTTGACTTAAAGAAAGGTTTCGGAAGCGGAGATACCAGACAGGAGGTGCTCCGGGGGATGAACTTCACGGTGGCTAAGGGCGAGTTTTGCGTCCTGCTCGGACCGTCGGGATCTGGTAAGTCGACACTGCTGAATATCATCGGAGGTATCGACGGTGCCGATTCGGGTTATATTTCCATAAACGGAGATAAGCTTGAGGATATGGGTGAGAAGGGGTTGACACAGTACCGCAGAAAGCATCTCGGATATGTTTTTCAGCTGTATAATCTGATACCTAATTTAAATGTAAAGGAAAATGTGGAGGTCGGTGCTTATCTTTCGGATAATCCCCTGGATATAGATGAGCTGCTTGAAACCCTCGGGCTTTATAAGCATCGTCATAAGCTTCCGAATCAGCTTTCGGGAGGTCAGCAGCAGAGAGTATCCATTGGAAGAGCTATTGTAAAAAATCCTGACATACTTCTTTGTGATGAGCCTACGGGTGCGTTGGATTATAACACTTCAAAGGAAATTCTTAAGCTGATAGAGGATGTCAATCAGAAATACGGAAATACGATCATAATGGTTACTCACAATGAAGCCATAAAGGATATGGCAGATCATGTGATCAAGCTGAGGGACGGTGTTGTCAGAAAAAACATTATTAATGAAACCAAGCTCAGCGCAGTTGATCTTGACTGGTAATTGCTTTTATGTCTGATGATACATTGATGATTTACGGATTTTTGAAAGGACAATTTTAATGAAAAAGAAGAAAATATCAAATCCGCTTTTGAAAAGAGTTCCAAAGGAGCTTGTTGGTGAGTGGAGGAAATATCTGGTGATTTTTCTTTTCCTGTCACTCACTATAGGATTTGTAGCGGGAATGTATGTGGCTAATCACAGTATGCTTCGTGCTGTAGAAGACGGGGCAGAAATGTATAATTTAGAGGATGGACATTTCATACTTGAAGAGGAAGCGGATAAGGAGCTTATAAAAAAGATTGAAAGCGGAGATAAGGTTGATCTTCGCAAATATTATATAGATGAGGCTCATGATGAGATTGACGAAAAAATAGTTGAAGAGGGAGAAAAGGAACTCAGAAAAACTGTTGAAGAAAAGCTTCGTGAGGAGGTTGAAAAGCAGATAAGGGCTGCTGCAGAGGGAGCGGTGCTCGAGGCGCTCGGTCCTATGGCTGAAATGCTTCCCGAAGAAGAAAAACAGAAAGCTATTGACGAAGCGGTAGATAAAGCACTCAGTGAAAACTTAGAGAAAACTGTAAGAGAGAATCTTGAAGATGCGGTTCAGGAAGCATTAAAGAGTGATGAGTATAAAGATGAGCTTGAGAAGGCGAGAAAGGAAGCCTATAAGGAAGCTGAGGACGAGATAAATGATAAGTTCGATGAAGCCGAAGCAAAGAAGTCTGAGTCGCAGAAAAGGGCTGAGGAGAACTTCAAAGTAACTCCTGTAACGATCTATGAGAATTTCTTTAAGGATACAACAGAGGATATAAATCTTGACGGCAATTCAGACGCCAAGGTAAGGGTTTATTATAAAAATGATTATATAAACGGTGCATGCTTTCTCGAGGGACGCGCTCCGGAAAATGAAACAGAGATAGCAATAGACAGAATGCATGCCGATAACAATGATATTTCCGTAGGTGATAAGATCAAGGTCGGAGAAAAAGAATTTGAGGTTGTCGGACTTCTTGCTTATGTAAACTATTCGACACTGTATGAAAATAATACCGATCTGATGTTTGATGCCATTACCTTTAATGCGGCAATGGTGACACGGGAAGCGTGGGATGACATTGACGGTACGCTTAAATATTGCTATGCCTTTAAATATAAGGACAGCTACAATAATGATGCCGAGCAGAAGGTCCTTTCGGATAATTTTATGAATGCTCTGGCAACTCAGTCGGTTGCGGCCGATAACGAACTGGAGGATTATGTACCTGTATATGCAAATCAGGCGGTTATATTTGCTCCTGAGGATATGGGCGGCGACAAGTCTATGGGCGGCGTGCTTCTTTACATACTTGTGGTAGTATTCGGATTTGTGTTTGCTCTTACTACATCAAGTACTATTACAAAGGAGTCGGCGGTCATCGGAACACTCCGTGCATCCGGTTATACAAGAGCCGAGATTACGAGACATTATATGGCTGCTCCTGTGCTTGTAACACTTCTCGCTGCTATTGTCGGAAATATTCTCGGATACACCGCATTTAAGCAGATTGTCGTAGACATGTATTATAACAGCTACAGTCTTCCGACTTATGTGACCTACTGGCATTATGAAGCATTTATCAAAACGACGGTAGTGCCGGTTATTCTGATGTTCATTATCAATTTTACGATAATAGCAAGAATGCTGAGATTTTCACCTCTTAGATTCCTCAGACATGACCTCAGGACTTCGAAGAGAAAGAAGGCTGTCAGGCTGCCGAAGTTTGGCTTCCTGCATCGCTTCAGACTCAGGGTAATGCTCCAGAACCTGCCGAATTATCTTGTACTCGCAGTGGGCATATTCTTTGTGGTATTTCTTCTTACCTTTGCATACGGACTGCCCTCAACACTCGGTTATTATCAGGAACACGCGGTTGATGATATGTTCGCAGATTATCAGTATATTTTGAAAGACACAGAGGATGAAGACGGGGAAACGATCACGACAAGCGAAAAATCAGCCGAACGTTTCAGTATGCTCAGTCTTGTGACGGAGTATTCTAAAAAAGACGGTGAAAGCATCAGCGTATATGGCGTTGAAACCGGAAGTGACCATATTAAGCTTATGGACGGTCTTTCAGATAAAAAGGTTATGGTGTCCAGTGCCTATGCAGATAAATTCAAGCTTAAGATAGGTGATGAGATAATTCTCAAGGATAAATACGCATCTGACGAATATCATTTTGAAGTGGCCGGTATATATGAATATATGGGCGGGCTTATGGTGTTTATGCCGGAGGAAGATTTTAACTCGGTATTTGGTTACCCCGAGGGCAACTTTATGGGTTATATGTCCGATGAACCTTTAACAGATATAGATGATGATTATATTGTAATGACCATAACAAGGGATGATGTTACCAAGGTATCGAGACAGTTGGATCATTCCATGGGCGGATACATGGACTACTTTAAGGTTATCTGCCTTGTGATAGCTGCTATACTTCTTTATCTTCTTACAAAGATAATCATAGAGAAGAATGAAAATGCGATTTCCATGGTAAAGATACTTGGTTATACTACAAAAGAAATCGGATCCCTTTACTTGACCTCGACTACCTGTGTTGTAATAATATCGGCAGCGCTTTCAACCTATCTTGCGTTTATAGCACTTAAGTATGTGTGGGAAATAGTACTGATGACAAAAGACGGATGGCTTCCTGCATACTTTGCACCCATCAATTACCTGTGGGAGACTCTCATTGTGGTCGGAGCATACCTTATCATAATGATCATCGATTACAACCGTATCCGCAGGATACCCATGGACGAAGCATTGAAAAATGTAGAATAACACACTTCCCATAAGCATTATTATGAGAAGTAACTATTATAAAACAAAGACGCCATAATGGAATATACAGGTACTGTCCCAAACTGTTCTCCGCTCTTTCTATATTGCACAAAACAAGGTTTTGAATTATCACAGACCGCTCGAAATGG
>CACYCJ010000214.1 GCA_902772925.1 uncultured Lachnospiraceae bacterium | reverse complement strand
CAGCTTATTTCTTGCAATGTTATCACCGACTACTATTACAGCGACTAACCTTGAATCATCAACCTGCGAAAGCTGAATGAATTTAATCTGTTTATTCAGCAGCCTCGGTGTTGTTACTATTGTTGCATACTGTGTATTATATGCAAGGACCTTGGCAACCTGTTTCAGAAGATTTTCCAGCTTATCGACTCTCTCAAGCAATGCACCGTGTTCCCGTTCGGACTCATATTTTTCCTCCATCATGGAGTCAACATAGAATCTGTAGCCTTTATCCGTAGGAATACGCCCCGCAGATGTATGCGGCTGTACTATGTATCCGAGCATCTCGAGGTCTGACATCTCGTTTCTAATGGTAGCAGCGCTTAAGTTCAGATCGGTATATTTTGAGATTGTTCTCGAACCGACCGGTTCTCCGGTCTCAAGATAATTGGAAATAATAGCCTTCAGTATCCTGACCTTTCTGTCATCAAGATCTATACTGACATCCAAATTATCACCGCCTTGTTTTGATTTGTTAGCACTCATATGTTCTGAGTGCTAAAACATAGGTTAAATCTATCATCTAAAACACACTATGTCAAGGGAAAAAAGAAAAATATTAAAAAATCCATACAAAAATCATACTTTTTTATGAAGTAAGAAGGAAATCGGCGAGTATCACATTACTTACATCGACTCCTCTCTCCGTAAGCCTTATAAATTCACCGTCGTAGCTCATAAAGCCCATATCGATATAATGATTTATTATCTCTCCGTAAACCTCATAAACATCCTTGTTAAACCGGTTTTTGAAATCCTTTCTCCTGATTCCCCGTGTCATTCTGAGCCCGAGGAACATATATTCTTCTATCCTTCTGTCTATGTACATTGTGGTTCTGTCAGTTCTGAGACGGGATGCCATCTCCTCATAAAACTTAAGCTTGTCATCACGAAGAGAAAAATCCATCCTCGAGCTTTCCATTATATCAAGATATTCGTTTAAATCTCTTATATTGGTAAATCTCTCGCCCTTGAAAAATGATGCCGAGCCGATTCCCACTCCTATATATTCTCTGAGTGTCCAGTACACTACATTATGTCTGGAATAGTATCCCGGCTTGCAGTAGTTGGATATCTCATATTTACTGTAACCGTTGATATCCATTATCTTTTTGGTTATGGCATACATCTGTCTGTCCGTATCTTCATCGGGGATCAGACTGAGCAGTCTTTTATCCTTCGAAAGAGGCGTTCCTTCCTCTACCTGGAGTGAATAAACCGATATATGCTCGGGTCCGAGAGATGTTATTTTGGATAATGTATCTACAAAATCATGGATAGACTGTCCGGGAAGTCCGGACATAAGATCCACATTTATATTTTCAAAGCCCGCTCTCCTTGCGGAATTATAGCTATCAAGAAATTCGGCATATGTATGTATCCTCCCGAGTGTGGAAAGAAGTGCATCATCCGTTGATTGAAGTCCGAATGAAATGCGGTTTATACCGGCATCATGATATGTCAGAAGATTTGTGTATTTTACCGTTCCGGGATTTGCCTCGATCGTTATTTCCGCTTTTTCACTGACTGTAAATATCTCTCTTATCACATCTAAAAGCTGCTTGATAAGAGCTGCATCTATAATACTCGGAGTTCCTCCTCCGATGTAAATACTGTATATCTCATATCTTTCGGAAAACGGCGCATAAAGCCTTATCTCATTACACAATGCATCCATATAGCGACGCTGAGTTGCATAAGGAGTAGTATCATTTGACAGAAAATCACAATACTGGCATTTATGGACACAAAAAGGTATATGTATATATAAACTCAATCTGGATTTCATTAATTACCTTCCTTATTCTTCATCCAGCTTTAATACCGACATAAAAGCCTTCTGCGGTATTTCCACATTTCCTATCTGACGCATTCTCTTCTTGCCTTCCTTCTGCTTTTCGAGAAGCTTTCTCTTACGGCTTATATCTCCTCCGTAGCATTTTGCAAGGACATCCTTCCTCATGGCCTTAACGGTCTCTCTTGCTATAACCTTACCGCCAACCGCCGCCTGAATCGGTATCTCGAAGAGGTGTCTCGGTATCTCGGCCTTCAGCTTCTCACACATTTTTCTTCCTCTTTCATAAGCGGAATCCGAGAAAACAATAAATGAAAGAGCGTCCACTTCTTCCCTGTTGATAAGTATATCCAGCTTAACCAGCTTTGACCTTTCATAGCCTTTAAGCTCATAATCAAATGACGCATAGCCTCTGGAGCGTGATTTTAATGCATCAAAGAAATCATATATGATCTCATTAAGCGGAAGAACATATCTCAGCAGCACACGCGTCTGTTCGATATACTCCATCCCCTTATATACTCCTCTTCTTTCCTGACAAAGAGTCATAATGGCTCCGGTATATTCAGAGGTTACCATTATCTCGGCATCAACTACCGGCTCCTCCATATAATCTATCTCGGACGGATCGGGCAGGTTTGAAGGATTTGTAAGCTCTATCACCTCTCCGTTCGTTTTATGAACCTTATATACAACACCGGGTGCGGTAGTTACCAGATCGAGATTATATTCTCTTTCAAGTCTTTCCTGAATAACCTCCATATGCAGAAGTCCGAGGAAACCGCATCTGAATCCGAAGCCGAGTGCTATACTTGTTTCAGGCTCATAAAAAAGCGATGCATCATTAAGCTTCAATTTTTCCAATGCGTCTCTGAGTTCGGGATACCTTGCGCCGTCTGCGGGATACATTCCGCAGAAAACCATGGGTCTTGCTTTTTTATAGCCGGGCAATGCCTCTTCGCAGGGATTAGCGGCGTCAGTAACAGTATCACCAACCTCAGTATCGGCAACATTTTTAAGACTCGCCGTTATGTAGCCTACCATTCCTGCCGAAAGCTCATCGCACGGGATAAACTGTCCGGCTCCGAATATTCCGACCTCAACAACATCAGCCTCTGCTCCGGTCTGCAGCATTCTGATCCTGCTTCCTTTATGGATAAACCCGTCAAATATCCTGCAGAATATGATAACGCCCTTATAGGAATCATATATACTGTCAAAAATAAGCGCCTTAAAGGGAGCCTCATTATTCCCGGAAGGAGCCGGAAGCCTTGTCACTATCTGCTCCAGAACCTCATCGATATTAATTCCGTTCTTCGCTGATATAAGCGGAGCCTCCTGCGCTTCGATTCCGATGATATCCTCTATCTCATTTTTTACACGGTCGGGATCTGCCGAAGGAAGGTCAATTTTATTAATGACCGGAAGTATCTCAAGATCGTGATCGACTGCCAGATATACATTTGCAAGTGTCTGTGCTTCAATCCCCTGTGCGGCATCAACGACAAGTACCGCACCCTCGCAGGCTGCAAGGCATCTTGAAACCTCATAATTGAAATCAACATGACCCGGTGTATCGATAAGGTTGAAAATATATTCCTTGCCATCCTTTGCTTTATATATGATACGGACAGCCTGAGATTTTATGGTTATACCTCTCTCTCGTTCGATATCCATATTATCGAGAACCTGCGCCTGCATTTCTCTTTCGGTAAGCGTTCCGGTCTTTTCGATTATCCTGTCCGCCAGCGTGGATTTACCGTGATCGATATGAGCTATGATACAAAAATTTCTGATTTTTTCCTGATCTAAATGTGACATACTGTACCTCTTGTTTTTATTACTAAAAATAACTATATGAATTAATTAGAAGTGTAACTAATTCAATTATTACGTTAGTCTATATTTACAAGTACTTACAAAACTGTTCTACGATTTTTATTTTGCCCGAAATATGTTTATGAATTATCACAAAGTACTCGAAACTCCCCTTCGGGTCAAACAGTCTCGTACTTTGGATAATTCTATAACCCAT
>CACYCJ010000213.1 GCA_902772925.1 uncultured Lachnospiraceae bacterium | reverse complement strand
GCAATATAGAAAGAGCGGAGAACAGTTTGGGGCAGTATATGTATATTCCATTAGGGCGTACATTATACTTATATGTGTTCTCATAATAATACATATGTGTAGTCTTAATGTATTTTGTAAAACAGTGCAATATGTGTTATAGTACCCATAAATACCGACAAGGAGTGACGAGAAATGAATTATCTGCTCAGTATCATTATCCCAACCTATAACTGCGCTGATTTTATCTGTGAAACCATGGATACGATCATCGGATTTCTTCCCGATAATTGTGAGATGGTCCTTGTGGACGACGGGTCAACCGACAACACCCCCGGGCTCCTTCGTCCGTATGCGGATGCACACAAAAATGTAAATGTGTATTGTAACGAGCATAAGGGCGTATCAGGCGCAAGAAACGCCGGTATCGAACACGCATCGGGCAGATATATCACATTTATGGATTGTGATGACTGCATCACTCCGGACTTTCTCGAAAAAAGTCTCCCTCTTACCGAGAGTAACGCCGATCTGTACATTTTCGGCATCAAAAGGATCCCTCTGAAGGGAAATCCCGAGTTCTGGACCGTTAAGGACAAGGTATACTCCTCCGCAAGCGATTTTGCCGACGAATACATACGCACCAGGCGGCTTCTTGTATATTCCAACTGTAACAAATTTTATAAAAAGCAGCTTATAGATAAAATGCAGCTTCATTTTGATGAACGTATTTCCTTCGGTGAAGACAGACTGTTTAATTATTCTTTCATAACATTTTGTGAGAGCATCGTCACCTCTTCACTGACCATGCTCCATTATCTGCAAAGATCGGAGGATTCGGGATCGTCAAAGCATATTCCCGATTTTTTCCGCCGCATTCTTGCTCTTCATGAAGCAAAAATGAAATGCTTTCTGCGCCTTTCCGAAGGCACGACCGACTTGGAAAAGGCCTCATTTAAGGCCTACGACCTGACGCGTGAAATCGAAAATACTCTTCAGAGGTTCAGGGAGCACCCTGAAGAAAAAGAAGAAAACCTTCCTGTAATCAACCATATGATCTTCGGCGACCCCTGCGATAGCACCAGGCCCGTAGATATTGTCATTGTATTCGGAAGCAAAAATTGCAGCTACAAGGCCGAAGCCGCATTTAAGCTTCTTAATAACAATCCGAAAATGCATTTCCTCCTGAGCGGTGGCAATCTTTATAGTGACGACATTCGTACCGAAGCGGAATTTATGAGGGATTATCTTCTTGAACACGGCGTCACCTCGGACAAGATTTTTATGGAAAACAGGGCCATCTGCACAAACGACAATATCAATCTTTCGGACGAGCTTTTAAGCACGCTCCGGGAAACCGGTGAGTTTTCCTGCAAGCGGGTGGGCATTCTTACCTCGGGATTCCATTTGCCCCGCACCCGTTATATGATCGAATCAAAGGACGCATTTAAGGATTATTCGATCACATATTTCAACTGCTTCGGAGCTTCGACCGGACCCGATAACTGGTATGAAACCGATCGCGGAAGGCTGATCATACTTACGGAGCTTAGCAAGCTCATCAAGCTGTATTACACGTAATATCAAGTTTCTGCTTTTATTGACGGAATAAATGTGTTATATTGTTGTTCTGATTTTTTACATATGAAGTCAGAGATATATGTATATTTTTGAATGGAGTGAAAAAAAAATGGGTTTTATCAATAATCACGACAATGATACACCTCTTCCGGATTTCCTTCCGGACGAGCTTAGAGATGAAGTTTTTGACGATGAGGAAGAATCCTCGGAAAATGAAGCAACCCCCGAAAATCCGGAGGACTACATTATCTCAAAGGATACTCCTATCTACAAAATTATCGAACTCGACTCGGGAAATGCCGCAATTCTCATGGCATCGGGTATGGCTTGCATTACCTGTCCCGCATCATATATGGAAACTTTGGAGCAGGCCTGCTATGTTCACGGCATGGGCCCCGATGATATAGACATGATGGTTGAGGATATCAACTACTACATGGCTAAAAAACACGGTTTCCCCACAGGCGAGGAAGCAGAGACAAATGATTCCGAAGAGGAATAAAGGTCTCATTACGGAGGTAATTTTTAAATGAAAAATTTCATTGACACGCTCACTATCAACGCCATCAAGGTGCTTTCCGCAGAGGCTATCGAAAAGGCTTCTTCCGGTCATCCGGGGCTTCCCCTCGGTTCGGCTCCGATGGCAGAAACTCTTTGGGCTAAGTTTTTGAAGCATGATCCTGCTTGTCCCGATTTTCCCGACAGAGACCGTTTCATCCTCTCGGGCGGACACGGTTCGATGCTTCTTTATTCTTTACTGCATCTTTTCGGATACGGTCTTACGATCGACGACCTGAAAAGCTTCAGGCAGCTCGGTTCTCTTACTCCCGGTCACCCCGAATACAGGCATACAGTGGGAGTTGAAGCAACAACAGGTCCCCTCGGTGCCGGAATGGCAATGGGTGTGGGAATGGCGATTGCCGAAAAGCATCTTGCTTCTGTATTCAATAAAGAAGGTTTTCCGGTTGTAGATCATTTTACCTATGTTCTCGGCGGTGACGGCTGTATGATGGAGGGCATTTCCTCGGAAGCCTTTTCTCTTGCCGGAACCCTCGGCCTCGGAAAGCTTATCGTACTCTATGATTCAAACAACATTTCAATTGAAGGAAATACAAATATCGCATTTAGGGAAAATGTGAGAAAGCGCTTTGAGGCTTACGGCTTCCAGACCATCCTTGTGGAGGACGGAACGGATACCGAGGCTATCACAAAGGCTATCGAAGAAGCAAAGAGTGACCTTACAAAGCCCAGCCTTATCGAGGTTAAGACTCTGATCGGTGCAGGCTGCCCGGCTAAAGAAGGTACCGCATCCGCACACGGCGAGCCCCTCGGCGAAAGCAACATTGCCGCGCTTAAGGAAAATATCGGATGGACCGAAGAACCTTTTACGGTTCCCGATGAGGTTTATGACTACTGCAGGAAAATTGCCGAATCCAATCACTCCTTCACCGAAAAATGGAACAGGCTTTTTGAAGAGTATAGAGCTAAGTATCCCGATATGGCAGAGCTTTGGGATAAATATTTTAAAGACGATCTTGCAAATACGCTGTTTGACAATCCCGATTTCTGGGCCGTTCCGGATAAGGCGATGGCAACAAGAAATGTATCCGGTGACCTTATAAACCACATTAAGGGCATTCTTCCGAATATGTTCGGCGGGGCCGCAGACCTATCTCCCTCCACCAAGACCTATATGAAGGAGCTGGGTGACTTTTCAGCCGAAAATCCTTCCGGTTCAAATATGCATTTCGGAGTAAGAGAGCTTGCAATGGCAGGTATCGGAAACGGAATAATGCTTCACGGCGGACTTAAGTCATTTGTTTCCACATTCTTTGTATTCAGTGATTTCCTGAAGCCCATGGCGAGACTGTCTTCAATAATGGGGCTTCCGCTCACATATGTGCTGACTCACGACAGCATCGGAGTCGGCGAGGACGGACCGACGCATCAGCCTATCGAGCAGCTTGCAACCTTCAGATCAATGCCGAACTTCAACACATTCCGCCCTGCGGATGTAACGGAAACCGCCGCTGCATGGTACAGCGCACTGACCTCAAAGAACACCCCCACCGCTCTCGTGCTTTCGAGACAGAATCTCCCGCAGCTTGCAGGAAGCTCCAAAGAAGCATTAAAAGGCGGATATATCATTTCCGATTCGAAAAAGGATGTTCCTGACGGAATCCTCATGGCATCCGGTTCCGAAGTAAGCCTTGCTATCGAAGCGCAGGGTATACTGCTTACCAAGGGCTATGATGTCAGGGTTGTGAGCATGCCCTGCATGGACATCTTCGACGATATGCCCGAGGAATACCGAAACAGCGTACTTCCGAAGGAAGTAAGAAAGCGCGTTTCCATCGAGGCTCTCTCCACCTTCGGCTGGGGCAAGTACACCGGCCTCGACGGTGCAAATATCGGAATGACAACCTTCGGAGCATCGGCACCCGCCTCACAGCTCTTTGAAAAATTCAACATCACCACCGAAAATGTGGTAAATACATTTATGGCACTTTAAGAAGTAGAAATGTGACAGGGAACGGCTCTCTGTCACATTTTTATTGTTTACACAGGTACAGCTCGCGAATGAACATTTCCACCTCGGTCCACGCTTCTTTTGATTCCTTGTAATGCATTTTTCCCATCTGAAAAATGTGAAACATCCCCTTGTAAATGTGTTCCGTCACATCCACGCCGGCTTCTCTTGCCGCCTCTGCAACCGTCGTGGTGTCGCAAAGAAGCATTTCCAGCTCTCCGACCTGCATCAGCATGGGCGGGAAGCCCTTATAATTCCCGTTCACGGGAGAAATGTACGGATTTGCGGGATTATTTCCTTTAATGTAACCTTCCTTATATACCAGGGTGTCCTTAGAGCCTCCGAAGACAGGATCCTTTTCAAACTGCTCCTCGTAGGAGCTTCCCGACTTAGTAAGATCCGTCCACGCCGACATTGTTATGATTCCTCTCGGAAGCGGAGCTCCTATATCCCTGAGATACAGCACCGTAGCAAGCGCAAGACCTCCTCCCGCAGAATCTCCGGTAAAAACCACGGAAGACGCATTGTAGCCTCCTCCGCCCTCGGTCTTATCCAGAAGCCAGCGATATGCGCTGACCGCATCATCCAGTGCCGCAGGAAACGGGTGCTCGGGCGCAACTCTGTAATCGAGACTCACCACATCCATTCCACCGGTAATCTCATGATACAACTCGGCCACACCTCTGTACATATTATTCAGGCGGCCGTAATAGCCGCCGCCGTGAATCTGAAAAATGACTCTCTTCCCGCAGTGCACCGATTTCTCATTACAGATACGCTCCACCGAAAAATTATCAAAGGAAGTAACCTCGCGTTTAATATACGGCGGGCAGAACCATTCCTTTTCATGCTCCGTGAGCATCCTCCTGATCTCACCGTTTTGAGCCAGCTGTCCGATATGCGGAAGATGGTTAAAGGCTTTGACGATATACCTTGCGCTGCGGCCCCCAAGACTGACCTCATTATTCTCATCTTGTATATTTTTTTCGTTTACATTATCCATCGTGCTCATACTACCTCAACTATGCCAAGCCCACCTGCATTCTATATAAACTATGCCAATCACAACTGCAGTC
>CACYCJ010000212.1 GCA_902772925.1 uncultured Lachnospiraceae bacterium | reverse complement strand
CATTGTGATACCGACAGAATTCCTATGAAGCCACGGTCGGGATCTCCTCTGAAGAATTCGAGTATGAAGCGCATTATCGAATAGGTAATGATGTAGAAAGGAAGCGTGTATACTCGAAGCTTTTCTTTGTTTAAGACTATTATAACTGCTATCAGAATGAATATATCTATAACTGCTTCGATAAGCTGTGTCGGGATAAGCTTTATTCCTGCAGGGGCAAGGCCTCCTTCGGGGAATGTTACGCCGATAAATGAGGCTGTTTCCCTTCCGTAGCAGCAGCCTGCCATAAAGCATCCGATCCTTCCGAAGATACTCAGGATTACAGTTGCGGGGAGAATTACGGGGAGCATTTTGTTGAAGTCGAGGTTAAAATATTTGCAGGAAAGTATCGCGCCGAATATAGCGCCGATAAGTCCTCCGTAAAATACAAAGCCGCCTGTAAGATATTTTACAAGCGTAACGGCTGATATATGGTCGCCGATTATGAGGCGAATATCAGCTGTTATTGCAGGCATTGATACCAAAATAAACAGAAGCTTTGCTCCGATTCCGAGTGCTATCAGAGTGTAGGCATAGACATAGAAGGCATCATCCGCTTTAATGCCGTAGTGTTTGCTGAAAACAGCAATATATATAAATCCAAAAAGGATTCCTGACAAAGCCAGGAATCCGTAGGTTGAAAATGTATGTCCGAATAGTTCCAATGTTATATGCATATCTTAATATTCCGTTGCCATTTCTAATGCCATGCATCCCGTTAATCCGGCTGAAGTTATAGCACATGCGAGACAGGATAAGAAGATGATGGTTCCTATAATTGTTCCGAGAAGTGATAAAACAAAACCTGCAGTTCTTACGCCGCTTGTATTTCCTGCTTTTTTAGAGACGGATGCACATATAAGTCCGATGATACCGAGTATTGCGGAGATGATAGCGCCATAACCGAGGAACCAGGCAAGTACGGAAAGAATACCAAGTACAAGACTTGCTGTGGCAGCACCGTTTCCTTCGTTGTTAGGCTGGTTATTGTTAATGTTATATTCACTGCCGGGTCCGTTATATTTGTCGTCAACTACTTCACCGGTGTATACCGGTCCGTTGTTATAATTATAATCTGACATATAGTTTCCCCTTTTCTGATAATTTAAAATGTGTTAACATATTCGATGGTTTTATAGCGATATACTACCACTAAATAATAAATAAAGTCAATTAAAGATAGTTGAGGATAGAAGGATATGAAGTTTTCAGGGACGCTTATAAAACGAATATTACTGTTTTTATCTGTATTTATCATGCTTTTTATCCCTGTGGGATGTTCAGGCAAAGGTAACAGCTCTGCGACGGAATTTACTACTGACTTTATACCTATTATTGACGAGACAGCGCTTCCCTCGACTGAATCGTCTTCGGATGAAGTGATAGATGAAGACGGAACATATACATCCAAGGATGATGTTGCGCTGTACATTTATACCTATGATAAGCTTCCGGACAATTATATTACGAAGAAGGAAGCCAAAGCCCTCGGATGGACCGGCGGCGGACTTGATGATTATGCCTACGGATGCTGTCTTGGCGGAGATTATTTCGGAAACTATGAGGGGTTACTTCCCGAAAAGTCCGGAAGAAAATACTATGAATGTGATATAGATACTCTTCACAAAAAGAAAAGAGGTTCAAAAAGGATAATATATTCAAATGACGGTCTGATCTACTATACGGAGGACCATTATAAAAGCTATGAATTACTTTACGGTGAATAACTATGAAATTAGTAATTTAGAACTGAATGTGAAGTATGAATATACGATGATTTTATATGAGATTGAATAACCCGGAAAACCGGGAGAAAGGAAAAAATCCAATAATTGGATGATACATAAATAAATGATATGGACAAAGGTAAGCTTTGAGACAACTACGGAGGCGGAGGACCTGCTTTCCGATTTTCTGAATACCGAGGGTGTTGAGGGTGTTCTGATAGAGGATAATGTGCCTCTTACTGAAGAAGAATTAAAGGAAATGTTTGTAGATATCCCTCTGATAAACGAAGATGACGGAAGTGCGGTCGTTTCCTGCTTTGTACCCGAAGACTATGATGTTGACGGCTTAAAGCAAAAAACTCTTGAATATCTAAAGGAGATATCCTCTTTTATTCCGGTCGGAAGTCTTAATGTATCGATAGAAAAGACATCTGATGATTCAACCTGGAATGATAACTGGAAGGAATATTTTAAACCCTTCAGGCTTTATGACGATATTGTGATACTTCCCAACTGGACTGAATATGATGATATAAAAGAAAATGATAAGGTTATAAGGATAGAATCGGTAAGCGCATTCGGAACCGGAACTCATGAGACAACAAAACTTTGTATAAAGGCGTTGAAGACCTATCTTAAGGATGATATGGATATTCTCGATGTCGGCTGCGGAAGCGGGATCCTTTCTATAGCCGGAGTATATCTCGGGGCCTCATATGTAAAAGGCTTTGATATAGATCCCCGTGCCGTAACGGCAAGTCATGAGAATGCTGCCATTAACGGATTTTCGGAGGATAGGATTGATTTTGCTCTCGGAAATATGCTTGAGGAAAAATCCTACAATGAGCTTTTAAAGGATGAAAGAAAATATGATATTGTAGTTGCGAATATTCTTGCAGATGTTATAATACCACTTTCAGCTAAGGTACATCCTTTTCTAAAGGAGAACGGAATATTCATAACCTCAGGTATCATAGATACTATGGAAGAGGAAACAAAAAAGGCCCTTACGGAAAACGGTTTTGAGATCATCGAAACCTATGAAATGAACGATTGGAGAGCAATTGTTTCATGCATTTCGCGGTAAATTATCTCTATGGACCGGTTAGTTTAAATGACTTAAAGGGATTAAAATATTATTCCTCAGAAATATATGAATAGAAACGGAGTTATAAATGCACAGATTTTATGTGACCGACAGCGGATTTGATAAGACGATCGCAATTACGGGGGAAGATGTTAATCACGCTAAAAATGTACTGAGGCTTAATGAAGGTGACGAAATAACCGTGTGTGACGGAAATAATACGGATTACACATGCCGCATTGATAAGATAAGTGATTCCGTGATCCTCTGTAATATCGAGGATGTGCATAGGAGCTTTGCTGAGCTTCCGGTTAATATCACATTGTTTCAAGGTCTGCCGAAGGGTGATAAGATGGAGCTTATCATTCAAAAGGCGGTTGAGCTTGGAGCAGTGGCAGTATATCCCGTTGTGATGCAAAGAACCGTTGTCAAAATAGACGAAAAAAAGAAGAGTAAGAAAGCAGAGAGATATGCCTCTGTCGCAGAAGCTGCCGCAAAGCAATCCAGAAGAGGGATAATACCGGAGGTTCCCGGTATCATCAGCTATAAGGAGGCGATAAGGCTTGCGGAAGGCTTTGACAAGATACTGCTTCCTTATGAAGAGGCAACAGATATAAATGCGTCAAGGAAGCTTACTATGGATATTTGCAATAATGCAAAAAACGGTGAATCAATAGGAATATTTATAGGTCCCGAAGGCGGCTTTACTAAAGAAGAGGTTGAGCAGGCAAAGGAGATCGGTGCTGAGGTTATTACTCTTGGAAACAGGATCCTTCGAACTGAGACTGCCGGGATGATGCTGCTTTCCGTACTCAGCTTTATGATAGAAGAAAAAGGAAAATAACATGGAAGTATATTTTGATAATTCCGCAACTACAAGAGTCTATCCCGAGGTTGCGGATATTATGGTGAAGGTAATGACGGAGGATTACGGTAATCCTTCATCCCTTCATATGATGGGCGTAAGAGCCGAAAATTACATTAAAGAAACCACAAAGGAACTGACCGGGGTTTTAAAATGCAGGGATGATGAGATAATATATACATCCTGCGGTACCGAATCAAATAATCTTGCCATCATCGGTACGGCACTTGCAAAAAGAAGAAAAGGAAAATCAATCATCACCACATCCGTTGAGCATGCTTCCGTGAGAGCGGTAATGGAATTCCTTGAAAAGGAAGGTTTTGATATAACCTATATCGATCCGGATAAAAACGGAAAGATAGATCCGAAGGATGTGCAAAATGCGATTACGGATGATACGATTCTAATTTCATGCATGATGATAAATAATGAGATAGGAGCAGTTCAGCCTGTCGAGGAAATATCAAGGATCATAAAGAATTCCAAGAAAGATATCGTATTTCATGTGGATGCTATTCAAAGCTTCGGTAAAATCCCTGTTATACCGGCCAGGATAGGTGCGGATCTAGTATCGGTAAGCGGTCATAAGATACACGGCCCGAAGGGAAGCGGTTTCTTATATGTGAAAAAAGGAACTTTGCTCAGGCCCCTCTTATATGGCGGAGGTCAGCAGAGAAATATGCGCTCCGGTACCGAGAATGTACCTGCCATAGCAGGACTTGGTGCTGCCGTAAAGAAAACCTTTGAAGATTTTGATGCCAAGACTTCCCATATCAGAACAGTAAGAGACGACTTTGTAAAAAAGGTCACTTCACTTACGGATGTTGTGTCACATTCGCAGGATGCGCCGCATATAGCAAGTATAGGCTTTACAGGTGTAAGAGCTGAGGTTATGCTTCATGCGCTTGAGGAAAGAGGAATTTATATTTCCAGCGGCTCTGCCTGCTCATCAAATAAAAAGTCAGTCAGCAGAACACTTCAAAGCATTGGCTTATCCGATGCCGAAATCGAGTGTACGGTAAGGTTCAGCTTCGGGGAGGAAAATACAATCGATGAGGTTGATTATGCGATAGGTGTGATATTGGAAATATTACCGATACTCAGACATTATACAAGAGGATAGGCGGCTACATACGCCGGAAAGGAAATAACAATGAAGTGTGATACATTTTTGATAAAATACGCAGAGATAGGTACCAAAGGAAAAAACAGATATGTCTTTGAGGATATACTTTGTAAGCGTATCAGAGTGAGACTGAAGGAGCTCGGAAGCTTTGAAGTAAAAAGAGATTACGGAAGGATCTATGTTTACGCAAATTCCGAATATGATTATGATGATGTCATGGAAAGACTGACTAAAATTTTCGGTATAGTCGGTGTCTGCCCGGTTCTTCGGACGACTCTTGATCTTTCCAAAGAAGACGGAGGCTTTGATGATATAGCCGAGACCTTGATAAAGCATTTTGAAAATGAATTCGACAGCTTCGATTTTTCATTTAAAATGTTTGTAAAGAGGAACAATAAATCATTTCCCATAACATCAATGGAGATGGATGCGAGACTCGGAGAGGTGCTTCTTAAAAAATATGAGGATGAAGGGCTTCATGTTGATATACATACTCCCGATATAAAAGTATATGTGGAGATCAGAGATCAGGTCTATATTTATTCCAAGATAATCCCCGGTCCGGGAGGACTTCCCACCGGAACCAACGGAAGAGGACTCGCGCTTCTTTCCGGAGGCATTGACAGCCCTGTAGCTACATATATGATCGCTAAAAGAGGCGTTGAAATGGAAGCTGTTTATTTCAATGCACCTCCGTATACATCGGAAAGAGCCAAGGATAAGGTAAAGAAGCTGGGAACTATTTGTTCCGAATACGCAGGTCCGATCAGACTGCATATAGTTAATTTTACGGATATGCAGCTTTGTATATATGATAAATGTCCCCATGATGAACTTACAATCATCATGAAGAGATATATGTACAGGATGGCAGAGGAGATTGCAAAAAAAGAAGGACTGGAGTGCATCGTGACCGGTGAATCAATCGGTCAGGTTTCGTCGCAGACAGCTCAGTCGCTTCTTGTTATAAATGAGGTTATAAATGAGATTCCGGTTTACAGACCTCTTATCGGAATGGATAAACAGGAGATAATCAATCTCTCCCAGAAGATAGATACATATGAGACATCTATTCTTCCTTATGAGGACTGCTGTACAATTTTCGTTGCCAAGCATCCCGTTACAAAGCCCCACCTCGATGTGATAAAAAGATCTGAGGAGAAGCTTAAGGGTGTTATAGAGCCTATATATGAAAAGGCAATGTCTACCATCGAAACGGTAGTTTTAAAATAATTCTCAGAATTTAAATGTGTCTCTGTAATCCTTGGATTCTTTAAAATATTCATACAGTCCGTCGGCGTCATCGGTAATCAGCATTTGTTTAAAGCTTTCAAGCATAACCTGATACTGACTGAGAAACTTCAGAATGGCATTTTTGTTTGAAAGAACGATGCTCTGCCACATATCCGGTGAGGATGCGGCTATACGAGTCATGTCTCTGAAACCGCCGGCGGCGAATTGCTTCATATATTCCTCCTCTGTGTCGTGTTCCCTTACGGTATTAACGAGAGTGTAGGAGAGTATGTGAGGTACATGGCTTATAGCTGCTGCAGCGGTGTCATGCTCGTCGGGAGGAAGTGTGATATATCTGCTTCTTGTTATCTTTGTAATGTTCTTCATTACCTCAAGAGCTTCCTCGCTTGACTCATCTGTGGGCGTAAGGATATAGAATGCGCCTTCGAGCATTGTGTCAGTTGAATTTTCATAACCGGTCTTTTCGATGCCGGCCATAGGATGACCTCCAATAAAGTTGGCAGAAAGACCGCATTCTTCCACGGCTTTGTGGATATCACCCTTTACACTTCCGACGTCTGTAATAATGGTGTCTTTTTTGATTATCTTTTTAAGCTCCGGAAGATATTTTGTATTTACTATAACCGGAGCGCAAAGAAAGATAATGTCGCATTTTGCGAATTCTTCATCAATCGACGGGCGAAGATCATTTAATACGCCGTCTGAAAGTGCAAGCTGAAGACCGTATTTTACCTCCGGGTATCTGTTGTTTAATGCTATCATTTTTGTGTCGGGACATTCTCTTCTGATACATCTTGCTATGTCACCTGCTATAAGTCCGAAGCCTATAAAGCCTATTGTCATTTCATTAATGTTTTTGATTTCCATTTGTTTTTCCTCACGATTGATAAAAATATATAAAAGTACTCACAAATAATAAAATTATAAAAAAGTACTTGCATTACTGTAAATGATGTGTTATATTAGCAAACGGTTCGTTGGTCAAGTGGTTAAGACGTCGCCCTCTCACGGCGAAATCAGGGGTTCGACTCCCCTACGAACT
>CACYCJ010000211.1 GCA_902772925.1 uncultured Lachnospiraceae bacterium | reverse complement strand
TACCGTAGGTTTTTATATATCTGTACCGGTCATAATATTCTATCAGCACCTTTTCGCCGATGCCCAGTCTGTGGAGCTTATGATCCAGCTCCTCTGCTCTTTCTGCCGGAAGGTCAACTCTTTTCTCGACAGCCTTTTCCTTATCACAGAGTGCCGCCCCGAGACCGCCCAATGCGGCAAAAGGAGCAAACTGGCACGCCCTGTCTCTTCCATTATATCTGTTAACGGCACTGTTGCCGTCCAAGTCATGTATATTCATATGTCATTCCACCTTTTTTTTAATTTCATCTGCCGCTATACCTTCGCATCCACATACACGGTCCTGCCCTCACTTGCTCCCTTGTGACCGCCTATCTGCCTGTTACGGTCTCTTCCCGTGGCCGCCTCATCGAAATTCGTGCCCTTCAGCACAGCATTTTTTCCGTACTTTTTTTTAATGTCTATGATAGCCCTCTGAATATTTCTGTCCTTTATCAGCTTCTCCGTATCGCTGAAAAGCTCATACTGTATATATCCCTCGGGCTTTATCTTGTTGAAATTTATATATATGCGTCTTATATAGCGATCTTTGTCTATTAACTCGTCATACAGCTCAAGCACTGCGGGTATAATGACCTGATCTCCGTTTACTGCCATCGGCATCCTTGCAGTACCGTGGGCATAGCCCTCAACCGAATAGATTATATGTATGGTGACGGAATCCGTAACAAGATTCTTATCCACCATCTTAAGGCAAAGTTCATCAAGCATTTCCCGGAGGATGACCTTAGCCTCAAAGCAGCTGTAATCCCTCGAAAGCACCTGGCCGCTGCTGAAGGAATTTGTTTCGGGGACATATGCCTTCACTTCCTTCATGGTCGTCGGCTCCCTTCCCCACGCATGATCTATGAGCATCGCCGCATTTACCCCGAAAAGCTTATAAAGAAATGCTTCATCAGTCTCTGCAATCTGTCTCATGGTCCTTATCCCGTATTTTGCAAGCTTCTTTTCCGTGCCGTGTCCTATCCTCCAGAAATCTGTAAGAGGAAGATGATCCCACAGCTTCTCCTTATAGCTTTCCTCATCCAGAACACCGATAAAATCCGGCGCATGCTTCGCCAATATGTCCAATGCAACCTTGGTAAGATACATATTGGTCCCCACTCCGCAGGTTGCCCGAAGTCCCAGTGTTTCATATATATCATCCATAATGCATTTACCGAGCTCCTTCGGAGTCATTCCGTACAGCTTAAGATAATGGGTGACATCCATAAATGCTTCATCCACCGAATAAACATGTATATCCTCCTCTGAAATGTACTTGAGATATATCTCATACACCCGTGCAGAATATTCCAGATAAAGCTGCATCCGCGGCTCCGCCATTATGTACGAAACATTTGCGGGAATCTCAAATACCCTGCATCTGTTTTTAATCCCCAGCTTTTTCATGGCAGGCGTTATGGCAAGACAGATAGTCTTCTCTGTCCGGTCGGGATCCGCCACAACAAGGTTGGTGGTCATGGGATCGAGCCCTCTTTCAACGCACTCCACCGATGCGAAAAAAGACTTCAGGTCTATGCAAATGTATGATGTTTCATTTATTCCTATATCCTGCATCACATGTCCCTCTGACTGCTATTTCCTCTGTGAAAAAAATTATACTACCGAACATATGTTTTGTAAAGTAAAAAAAGATAACCGGCAAATATAAAAATCGACCGGGCTATGCTTACACAGCCCGGCCGGGAAATAATAAATCTGTTCTGAAAAAAGTATATTACACACCTTCGTCTTTTGAGTTTTTCCCCTTCTCGTCCGCCATCTCCTGTCTTGCGGCTTCCGATTGCTGCATTACGGAAAGGAACATTTTCTTATGGATGAAGGCTATGAGGTATGCCATTCCTCCCGAAAGAACGAGAAGGTATGCAAAGATAAATGCCATATGATGAAGCATCAGCCCGATTGATACAGCATAGATAAATATGATGATCAGAGTCTGGGGAAATTTGTTGATTCCTATGATGATCGCATTTTTCAGCTGCACCTTCGTCGGATTCTCGTAAATTCCGATAAGCGCAAATACATTTACAAGCACCATCATGTAAACAAATAAAACAAAAATGCTTATAACCAGAATCACCTTGAATAATATGGAACTATTCGAATGTATAAATGCCCACCAGAAAAATACATCAAAGCCCAGCATTCCGCCTATTATAAGCATCGGCAGCCACAGCAGCGTGGCCTGTTTGAAATTCTTTTTGAAGGCTCGTGTATAATATCTGAAGATATATCCGTCTCCGGAGGAGATTGCTTTATTGGCCGTGTAAGCCGCTGAAGCAAGCGCCGTTCCGATGGTTATCACAGGTATGCAGGATATCATAAACAGAAGTGACAAGATCATAATGTCACCCAGACGGTTCAGCACTCCTATGATCTCCGCTCCGACACCCGTTGTGAGCGATCCGCCCTTAGGCTCCAGATTTTGATTTTCATTTTCCGTTTTCTTATTATTCTTATCGTTCATAAATTAAATCCGTTCTAAAGGCTTCTATACCCAGAAGGTATAAACCTCATTTCCGTTTTTCTTCATTTCATTTTTAAATGAGCTTCTTCTTGCCCTTACCTCGTCCTTCTCGACGGGATCGTAGTACCTGATATACCTGCTGTTAAAGCTTACCACCATGACATATTTGTCATTCAGCTTTACTGCAAAGGGTTTATTCTCACTCAAATATTCCAATGCGGTTTCAAGCTCTGTTCCCGAAATATTCAGTCCCTGGGCCTTCCCGCCGGAGGCCTCGGTAAAGCTGTCCTTCCAGTCGGAGTTTCTCTGCAGCGGGAACTCGCCCTCCGTCTTTCCGTAGCCCGCAGCATCAAGTGCCATTCGAAGGCACGCCACATAGCTGTCATCGGGAGTATCGGCATTATAGTAGTTAAATGTGCCCGCAACCGAGTTATAATCTACTATTCCGACACTCTTTGTCCTGCGGTAGACGGGTATCCCGCTGCCGGTCAGAACCGTTCCCTTTAACTCATTTGCCTGACTTATCGCATCACCCGCGAAAAATCCGGTATTGGTCAGGCCTGCAATACTGTAGATATAATAATAATCAATATTAAGCTTCTCCTCCGGCCTGAACATATAGCTTCCCGCTCCCGAGGTTGTCGCCACCATGGAATTGGGAGTATAGCTTATATAAAAGCCTGCAGGAAAACAAAGCTTCTTTTCATCAAATCTGACCTTATCGTATATTTCGACAACGCTTACCTTCACCTCGTCATCGCTGCTCTTACAGCTAATACGGTCACCGCTTGTCTCCGAATAACCGCCGGCTTCATTTGCGGTAACCCGGTCAAGATATATACTGCTTCCCGAGATCAGGTAATCCGAAACAAGTATTCCCTGCTTGGAATATGTCTTAAGCATCTCGCCGGTATCGCTGATAATGTGAAGTATACTGAAATAAAACTGAGTGTTATCATTTCCGACAGTCTTTACATTTCCCGGAAATGCGGCTCCGTAAACGAGATCGTTTCCTATAAAGCCGAGTATGGAAAGTATCTTTCCCGGAACCTCCTTCTCAACCGTCTTGTCCAGTTCGAAGTTTCGGATCGTTATCTTCTTTGCCTCAGATTCCACTGCCGTATCCGGGTATGCTATCGTCTTTTTATCCTCGGATACATATATGCAGTTTGCCGGAAGTCCCTCCGCCTGAACCGTCATTTTCTTGTTTGAAAGATTATATGCGGTAAGGCAGTCGTTAAGTATCGTATAAAAGACCTTCCCTTTAATGTCGAAATACATGAACTTGCCGGCTTCGGTCGAAAGCACATCATAAGGAAGCGTGCTTTTTATAAATGCCATTTCACTTATGGAATATTCCTCTATATCAAACTGATAAAGGATTATTCCGTTTTCACCCTCATGAATGCCTCTGTTGATCCTTCCGTAAACCGCAAAGTAGAGATGTCCGTCATCATCCACGGAAAGAATATTGATACCGTATTTTCCGTCAAGTGCGGTAAGATTTATATCAGCTCTCGAAAGATTGCTGAATACGCAGGTTGCCTCATTTCTTTTATAATCGTAAAGCCAGAGATTTCCTCCCGTCACAAATGCGGTCTTGTAAAGGTTTTCGGAATTTATCACCGATATTTCCGACGCATCGTTGATACCCGTATTTATGGCATTATTAAGGCTGTCGATCTTGGTCCCGTCATATATCTCCATCGTCGAACGCTTATAATCCGACAGGTCGGGGCGGCCGGTATTGGAATTATATATAAGCCTGTAGGCTTCCCTGACTCTGTAATAGGTTTCTCCGCTTTCTCCTACCGAACGAGCCACATAATTATTCTCCACAAGTGCCGTTCCCGGTCCCGTCTCTCTTATCACGGGAACTATCTCCGTCACTCTCTCCGGATTGAGGTTTGCCCACACCACCTCCTGATAGGTAGATGTAAGATCCGTCTCACCCAGATCGTAATTATCGGATTTCGTATTTCCGACGAATTTGGAATAAATGTCACTCAGAGTCATGACATTATTTTCGTCAAAATCCTTTTTCGATATGACGATGGGAATGGAATCGGTCCCTGATGCATTTTCGGCATTGGGATTTACCTTTTCATCGTCACCGTTTTCGGACTCTTCCTGCATACTTGTATCAACAAAGGTCGAGGAAAGCGAGGTCTCACCCTCGAACGCTCCCTCATTCCTGAATGTGCTCTCGTTAAATGACTTTGCATAGTTAATGAAAAGACTCGTATAATCCCTGCTGAGTCTTATGACCTTAGTATAATAATGTATCGTCCTGCCTGCTTCATCGGTCAGATTTATCTGCAGCTTATATTCCGCATCCTTACTGAGATTCATTCTGAATTCGATCAGATAGACATAGTAATCCGAAGTGAGAAAACCGCTGTCCCTCTGAAGAGTGCCGTTTTCTATCAGATTCCCGTCCTGAATGTCACGAAGCTCATAGGTTACATTTTCCATGTAATCATTATCTCTGGATACAAGAACCTTTACCGTTCCGTCACCGTCTACCGGTATTACCGACTCGTGCATCAGACTTACATTCATATCGCCGAGATACGCAGGGATCCTGTTTATCCTGTAGCCGTCATATTCAAAATATATTTCCGGCAGTCCGGATTCAGTCATTTCCGCAATGGCCTCGTTCTGCCCTCTGTTGTATACAAAATTAACAATCAGGGCGGTGCCCGTGAAAAGTATCACAAACAGCACCGTCCTGACTATAATCTTCAGAAGAATCTTCTTCCACATTCTATTAATCTCCGAAACAGATACCTAATGTTTTGGCTTCTGCTATAGCCTGATTATCAAGATCGACATATTTGAGCTTGCCGGCTGTTTCAGCAAGAGGAATAGCATCAACCACATTATCCTTAAGGACTACAAGCTTTCCGAAATCCTTAGCCTTAATGAGTTCGGCAGCCTTTGCTCCGAATCTGGAGGTAAGGAGTCTGTCGTAAGCATCCGGTGCCCCGCCTCTCTGAGTATGTCCGGGTATTGCTACTCTTATGTCACTGTCAAATTTTTCCTTCATAAGGTCAGCCACCTCATAGGCAACTGACGGATATTTCTGTGCTTTTTCGGCAAGAACCGCTTTCTTATCCTTCTTGGGAAGCTTGGCGATCTCCTTGGTCATTGCTCCTTCCGCAACGCAGACGATTGCAAAGCCCTTGTCCTTCATGCGCTTCTCAACCGCCTTATAAACCTTCTTGATATCATAGGGCATTTCCGGAAGAAGTATGACATCGGCGCCTCCGGCGATTCCGGCATAAAGTGTTATCCAGCCTACCTTGTGACCCATTATCTCCACAACGAATATTCTGCTGTGTGATTCTGCCGTCGTATATATACAGTCGATCGCATGTGTTGCAACATCTATCGCACTCTGGAAGCCGAAGGTCATGTCAGTTCCCCAGATATCATTGTCGATAGTTTTGGGAAGGCCCACAACATTAAGTCCTTCCTCGTAAAGTCTGTTTGCCGTCTTGAGCGATCCGTTTCCTCCGAGAACGCAAAGCACATCAAGCTTCAGCTTCTTATAGGTTTCCTTCATACTGGGAATCTTTTCGGTTCCGTCGGGAAGAGGAAGATCAATCTCCTTAAAAGGCATTCTGGAGGTTCCGAGTATCGTTCCTCCCTTGCTGAGGAGTCCGCTGAAATCCTCGGGTTTAAGCTTCTTATACTTTCCGTATATAAGTCCCTTGTATCCGTCGATGAATCCGTATATCTCAAGATCTCCGTAGATATTCTGAAGGCCCTTTACGATTCCTCTCATTGTTGCGTTAAGTGCCTGACAATCACCACCGCTGGTTAACATTCCTACTCTAAGCATCTTTTTTCCCTCCTTTTACGCCATATGTTTTCTGCGAAATAATTCTCCATTATCAAAGAGATGTCCTTCCCTCAAGAGCACGAAGCAATGTGACCTCATCGATACATTCCAGATCCCCTCCCACGGGAATTCCGCTTGCAATCCTCGAGACCTTAATGCCTGCCGGTTTTACAAGCTTGGAAATGTACATGGCTGTCGCCTCACCTTCAACACTTGAATTCGTGGCAACTATAAGCTCATTT
>CACYCJ010000210.1 GCA_902772925.1 uncultured Lachnospiraceae bacterium | reverse complement strand
TGCGCTTACAAATTCTACATTCTTATCAAGCTTATCGGTGATAACAACATCTGCGGCTGTCTTTTTGTAGTTCTTATAGCTTATCTCATAGGTTATCTCTTCGCCAACCTTAACCCCGCCAAGAACTCCTGTTCCTTCGTAGGGTGTTACTTCCTTTTTCTCAGGCTCAGGCTGCTCATATACATTATATGCATCAAATTCCAGGAAACGGTTAAACAATCTGTTACCCTGTTCGTCAGGTTCACCGTAATTACCCAATATTTCAGGAATGCTGGCTAAATCATCGTCATCCGTTGTATATGTCTTACTTACATGGAACTTGCCTTCATCACCGGTCTTTCTCCATGCATATTCTGTCTTAATATATGTCCCCTTATATACCCAGACTTTTCCATCTTTATCTGTAAACTGATTCGGAATGGTAGTCTTATCCTCAGATATATAAATCATTCCCTGTTCTGCCTGATGCTTGTGCTCCACACCATTCGCAGTATCTTTGTCTACATTAATTACTACATCATCAGTTTTTACATAACCATCATAATTAGCCGGAGTGGTATATGTGCCTACGTCAAGATCTTCTACATCACTGGGTGCTGCACCTGCATTCTGATAGATGTCAAATTTAAATCCATTCAGATCCTGCTCCGGATAAATAGGATTTCCATCCTCATCAATGATATTCTTTGTTATTTCAATTGCTACCGGATCAAGGGTAACAGTAGAATCTCCGAGAAGCTTGAAGTCCATTCCGCTTCCACCGTTATTCCATATCTCACCCTGTCTCCAGTCGTTATAAAACCTGTTTGTTCCCCAAAAGCCGGGCTGTATAGGAGGACACTCATTACCCGGTTTAATTATTGTCTCTCCCTCCTTTATTTCTTCATCCCAATAACCAAAATCAGCAGTTATTGAAACATCGCCTTCAACGGACAATTCTTTTCCGGATGAATCATATAACTGACCATATGTGGGATGAATATATTTAAATTCAACATTGGGCTGAACTGCGGTCACCTGATAGCGGACCTGATTTTCAGGCTTGATTCTCTCAGCCCATACTTTTTTATATTCATCTGTCGGACCTTTATCAAAATTATCATCAATATATTTCTGTCCGTTATATCTATCCAGGATATTTACTTTAAAAATACCTTCAATCCTGACCTGAGCGGTACTTATACCTGTTTCGGAATTGGCGGAATAACCGGTTATGTAATAAGCATCATTAATTTCACTGCCCCTGTACATAGCCTTAATAGTTGCCTGCTTCAAATGCTCAGCATCAACACCGACCCTTTTAGTAACCTTAATATTTTTATCTGCTTCTGAACTGTTTTTATCAATCTTAAACAGCACATTTCCATTTTTATCGTAATAAGTGCCATATGCCAAAGGTACAATTGTTTCAACTTCATCTTCAATGGAAATATCAATATGATTTACAATATGCAATCTGTTATACTCCCACGAATATGCATCAGAAGGAACATTATTGGTCTTGGCCAGATAAAACTCAACACCTGTAACCGTCGAATCAGAAGCGGCACAATTTCCAACCAGTTTATTATCTCTTACACCAATATATTTACTTCCGTCTGACAATTTTATGTGCGTTGAATCAAATACAATGGCACACTCATCAACAGGACTGTTAAGCTGTGTTTTACCTCCTATTACAATTACATGTCCTTCTTCATCCGTCTTTGGAGTTTCAGGTGTAATACCCGTTGAATCGTTGGGATTTATGTAAGTTCTGGCAAATGTCTGTGCCTGTTTATCATCACCAAAATCATATCCCTCGGACACATATCTGAGGTAGGTTTTGCCATCCATTTGTAAATATGTCCAAAGCATTACATAATCAGACTCTATAGTATCTATAACACCGCCTGCTTTGGTCGTAAAAGATTTTACAGGAGCTAATGAGCCGTCGCCCTGAACTGTATAAACATCATTTCCGATTTTTGCAACAAGAGCATAAGGAAGACCGCCGTCTCTGTCAGGTGCTGCAGGTGTAGGTATTATTACAGTTGCCGTAACCGAAAAGCTATCCTGCTCATACACGATCTCGGTTGCATCTTTATTTACATCAACATCCTCGATAACCTCGGTTTCGTCATCTGCAAAATGGACAATACAAAGCTCAGCCCCCGTTGCAATGTCAGGAGCCTCATCATATTCGATCTTTACTGTTACGGAATCTTCGGGTTCTATCTTCTCACCATTTAAAAGGATTTCAATATCGAAGAATCTCGCAAATGTAATATTATCAGCATCATTTGCTTCGAGCGCATCAACAGCTTTAGAGAGATACGAATCATACTCCTTTGTACCGGGGAGTATTTCCTCTGCCTCAATCTCCAGCTCATCCTCAGAATAAGGAAGGCTTTCATACGGTGCATTGATATTGATAGTGCAGCCGCTATCCTTCAGGTATTTTGAAAGCTTTACATCTTTTTTGCTTTCTTCCGGATCATCAACATCCTCTGATACAGAAGCATCGATGTCATTAGAATCTGAGTCACCAATATCTTCTGTGCCCGGATTATCAATGTCCTTCGTATCCGAATCAGCCGTCTCTTCGGTACTTACGATATCATCAGTTTCCGAATCAGCCGTCTCTTCGGTACTTATGACATCATCAGTTTCCGAATCATCGGAAATGCTGTCCGTCGCCGTTGCATTCTCAGGTTCAGTCGCAAAGATTTTTCTTGGAATATCAAATCTTATACAGCTGAATACCATAATTGATGCAAGAAGCAACGCAATCAATCTTTTTGCAGAACTTCGCTTGTAATTCATAAAGTGCCCCCTTTGAGTTTTACTTCTTTACAATTTGTTAATATTTATTTCGTAATTCGTTAATATTTTCTTCATACACAGCTTTTATAATCTACAACTAGTTTATAAGGAATAGTTTATTTTGCATAGTAGGCCTCCTCTCAAGAATCAAAAATATCGATAGATAGGGAAATATTAACAAAAACTCATCAATATTTCAACAATATTTACCAAAAAAATGAGTAAATTATCAAATTTGCAGCCTTTAAGTAGTATTTTGGGCTTTTTTTCAGCGAAAAAAACAGCCAATAAATCCGAAATGGCTGTTTTTTTTATATTCAATACTCATCTATTTCCCCGATCAGGTTTTTATCCGTGGAATATTCCAAAAGACATACATCCAATGCACCTATTTATCTACAAGTATCAGCGCAGTCAAAAGCTTTGAATACATATGAAAATGTTCTTCATCCCTTCCGGGGAACAGTACATTAAGATTGTCCATTGTATCATATTCCGTATTCATAAACATTCCGCCGTCACCGAGGCTCGTATCATAGGTTTCTATGTAACCTGTGTAGGCGTAAGAATCATCCGGATCACCTGCCCACCAGTTCGTAGCTTCAAAGTAGATATAAGGAATTCCGAGATTGGCAAAGCTCTCATGATCACTGGCAGGTATGGTCGTGGGCGACGGAGCAAGCATGCTGTGAGGTGCGGGATGCTCTTTGGTCCAGGGATTGGTGAAGAATGCATTTTTCTCCAAATCCATCCCTTTGCCGTTTTTCGCATAGCAGCCGTCAAGATCCTTCGTACGATATACCTTAAATCCGAGACTCTCCGCAGTATCAGCCGCAAATTCATAGCCCTCGGTCTGCCTTACCTCCGGAAATGAATCCTCATCCAATTCCGTTACGGAATACTGATCATAATCGTCACCATACAGTCCTCCGTATATATTACAAAAATCCCCGAAGAGTATGGCATCCACATTTATCATATATATCGTCGATGCAATCTCCTCTTCAGTCATATTTTCAGTATAATGGATACTTCCCAGTTCTCCGATCTCTTCACCGTCGAAAAGGATATATTTAACTGTATAATGCGGCTTTATCCCCTGAAGCTTTTCCGCGGTTGCCATAAGCAGCGCCACTCCCGATCCGTTATCACCGAATCCTTCACCATCAAAATGTGCGCCGACTATTATCTGATGGCCTTCATCCTCACCGGGAACGGTAAGTATAATATTTTTACCACTCACCTCCCCCTCGTCGCCTTTAGCTGTGAAGGGTTGTTCCTGTATCTGTTCCTTTGAGTAGCCGCATAGCACATACTCTTTTTTTACCCATTCAATGAATGCGTCATGCGTATTGTTGCTTTCTTTTTTTTCTATGCTCCGATCTTTATAGTTTTCTCCGATAACCGAAAGATACTCCAGAGCCTTTTCCGTAAAATCATAATCGGAGCAGTTTTCGGCAGTTACCATCGAATGCAGATTCGAAATACTCACTTTACCGCTGCCTCCTTCCGTCCCATCGGTTTCACTGTTATCAATTTGCCTCGTCCCGGCTTCCGTAGTCTTCTGTATTCCCGCACACGAACTCATCACAGTCAGCATAGACACGAGAAGTAATGCGACACATATTTTTTTCCTTTTTCCGCTTACTTTAAATCTCACCTTCAGCTCTCCTTAAAACATTTTTTTCGCATTTATTCACAAAATATGACGCTACATTACCGTGTCACATTCTGTGATACAGCTTGATGGCAAAGGTAGTTCCTTTATTTACTTCACTTTCCACTTCGATGGTCCCACCATGAAGATTTATTATCTGCTTAGCCATAGCAAGCCCGATCCCGACACTGTTTTTCGAAGTATTATCCGCCTTATAAAATCTCTCGAATATATGAGGCAGATGTTCCTTTGCTATCCCCTTTCCATTATCGGTTATAAGTATACAGGTAAATATATTGTTATCCGTAGAATTTACTTTTACATATCCGCCGGATGCAGTATGCTCTATACAATTCTTGATAATATTCGTAAGTGCTTCTCTAAGCCAATGCTCATCCCCTTTGATACAGAGTCCGTCCGGCGTCTTCACCTCAAGCTCCACCCCTGAAGCCTCAGCCATCACCTCGAGACTGTTCTCTATCTCTTCAATCATATCCTTCAGTGATATCCGCTCGGATTTCATTTCAAGAACTCCGGCCTCAAGCTGCGACAGCGTCAGAAGATTTCTTATCAGCCAGGTCATCTTACCTACCTGTGAATCTATCTTTGCCGCATATTCCAGGCGTTGTTCCTCGGACACCCCGGGATTCATCAGAAGCTCTGTCATAAGTGAAATAGCCGTAAGCGGCGTTTTGAACTGATGAGATATATCCGACATCATATCTGACATATATTTCTTCTGCTTATGTTCAGAGGAATACTCTTCCTTCAGGATCGTAACCACCTTATAAATCTCGCTTTGGAGAATGCCCATACGCCCTTCGGTTATCTCATTCATTCCCGGAAGCTCTGCAAAATCCTGAACTCTCGTCAGGTAATCTATAAGCTCCTGTATCTGTTTTTCCTGTCGTCTCTTTTGCATTATAATGTAAATGATAAGTCCGGCTACGGTTGCGGAAAGGACGGCAATTACTACATATTTCATATTTTACTCCATACGATAACCTACACCGCGTACGGTTGTTATAACCGGATCGTCACCGGGTTCTTCAAGCTTCTTCCGAAGTCTCCTGACATATACTGTCAGTGTATTATCATTTACAAAGTCACCTGCGCTATCCCACATTTCGGTCAGTATCTGCTGACGCGTGAGCAGCTGTCCCCTGCTTTTGACAAAGGTAAGAAGGAGCCGATATTCCACTGCAGATAAAAATATTTCCTCTCCGTTCCGAAAAACCTTTCCACTCATTATATCAACCACATTATTTCCGACATTTACAGCTTCTTCCTTATTTTGATTACTCCCGGTTCTGCGAAGTATGGCCTTGATCCTTGCCAAAAGCTCTCTTATCCGAAACGGTTTAGCTATATAATCATCAGCCCCCTGCTCAAATGCGAGCACTGTATGGATTTCATCATCACAAGCAGTCAGAAATATAACCGGTACATCTGACTTACTTCGTATGGCCTTACACACCTTAAAGCCGTCTCCGTCAGGCAAATTCACGTCAAGGAGGCACACGTCATAGTGTGCCCCTGAATCTATCTCTTTTATCGCATCCGTCACATTGTCGAAGGAAGCCACTTCATAGCCCTCCTGATTTAGCGCTATGGTAAGTCCTTCTACTATTATCGAATCATCCTCAAGTATAAATACTTTCATTTATTTCCTCATTTTCCGCAAGGCCGAGCCTATATGTAAAACTACAGCACCATTAAATCACATCTTTTCTGACTTCGTCAATCAAAGTATTACCATCATTATCCTTATAGCAAATTGCCGTAAAGATTAAAAGTGATATAATGCCTGCCAAAACCGTTATAAGCATCATCCATACCGGAAGCGTAAAGCTCATCCTTCCGAATCTGCTATTCAGATAGAAGCGGATCGCAACCATAAAGGCTCCGGTAATAAAGCCCGAATAGATTACCGATCTTAATATCAGGCGAAGGTTCTCAAGCAGCAGCATTTTTCTTTTCTGAGTCCCGGTCATTCCCATGGACTCTAAAACCGAAAGCTCCAGATGCCTTGAAAGCCTTCTTCCCATAACCGAATTATAAAGATTAAGCATGCAGATCAGCGAAATCAGTAATGTAAAGCATACCGCTACAATATTTATGATCTTGGTCATGGCATTTCTAAAATCAGTTTGTCCTGTCCTCATTGATGCCGAACCGATAGCGCTCATGCCGAATTCGTCCTTCAGCTGTGACAATTTTCTGACAAGCTTGGAATCATCGGTATTTACATTAAAGAGCATCTGCCTTAATTTCATTATTTGCTCATTATCGGGAGTAAAGCTTCTTATATATTCTCTTGTAGTATCGGAAATAATGATCCAGGCACTCTTTCCTTTCAGACTGTAATATTCCTCAATATCGGATTCATCTATATAACCCGCAAATGTGACGGGAATATCTATTTCATTTACAACATCCGAATCAGGGTCATATTCACCATGCATAAGCTTGAACTCATCGCCTTCCTTATAATTTAAAGGTTTCTTTACTTCAAAGGTTGTGTAGTCAGGGATGAGGGCGCCTTCAAAAGCAAACTTATATTCATCCGTCGAAAGTATCACTTTATCATATATCAGAACAGGATTAGCTCCTGAAACATCTTTTCCGGCCTTCCTTGCTACCTCAGCAAAATCTGCATCTGAAAGCGTTATAATATTCACTTCAGGATTCGACCATACACTTTCCGGCTCAAGGAAATTTTCAACCACAACCTGCGGCTTCTTTCCGGGATAATACATATCTATTATTCTATTCATATCAGCCCTGTACTCATCGGAATAATCCGAGAGAGACACATTGTATCCCATCCATTCGATTTTCATTTCGATATAGTCTGATACCTCATCGGAAGCTACAATATCATCCTTTCCCGAATAATACTGTGCGTCATCATCGTCATAAATAAAGGAGTACTCGTAGCCTTGATATTTTGATCCCGGGATAATATCCTCCTGATCTGCTTTTGACTTAACGATATCTACAAAGCTTCTGACTGCAAATGCAGTGATCAGTGTAAGTGATATAAATACCGTGATGCTTCTTATAATTCCTCCGGTAGAATGTCTGTTTCTGCTGATCGAAGCCGCTGAAAGAAGTCTCTCGGGGCGTCCCTTCATCATAAGTCTGAAATGTGTCTTATAACCATTCTTCTTAAATTTAGTGCCTGTATCATCATTTCCCCTGATACTTTCGATCGGACCAACCTTACCGATCTTCATCGCAGGAATCCACGCTGATATCCAAACCGCTACCCCCGAGAAGATGATCACAAAAAATATATTTAACGGATTTATGATCAAATGATAATCAATCTCACAGCTTTTTCCGGTAATAATATTAGTTGCGATAGAGGATATAATATTCGAAAAATGGGGATACAAGAGCATCATTGCACATTTTATCAAAAGCAGTCCGAGAATTATACCGATAGGAAGTGCTGCTATAAGCAAAACTAAAACTTCATAGTATACACTCCATCTCTTCTGTGTACGAGTTGCACCTACCGATGAAAGCATACCGAGATAACGGCTTCTCTCCTTATAGGACATGCTGAATACATTATATATCAGTACAAGCGATGCTGCCGAGATAAGGACTATAAAAAATGCCTGGAAGAATATCATCAGCATATTAAAGTTCGCGTCAGCTCCCTTTGCAGCAAATACAAGAAGCATATCATTTACTACAATCTGATCATTCTTCATCGGGATACGGGTTCCATCCTCCATTATATGAGCCGATCCGTTTTCCTCTATCTTTGCCCTCTCTTCCACGGTTCTGTGACTGTCTATGATTTTCGCTATCTGTCCTTCCGTATCTTCATTTGATCTGAGATCTATAGTGCATACAACATTAACAATCTCGTTATCCGCTACAGCAGTATCGGTTTTGGTAAGCGCCGTATATCCGCCCTGACCGTCCGCCTCATAGCTCGGGGTTTCCATAATGCCTACTATAGTATATACACCTTTAAGGCCTGTCGACTCATGTATTTCTTCAAACTCATCGTTTTCCGGCCAGTACGCAAAATGTGCGGGAGCCTTAGCTGTAGTACCATGTTCAACACAGAAGCTGAAGCCGAACATTATCTCACCGGGTTTTTTCCCCTGCGCTATCTTCTCCTCTTCACCTTCCATATAAAAGGCATGCACGTATCTGTCAAATGCGTCAACATCAATAGTGTCGCCGACTTTGATATCAGCGCCATCATCTATAGCCCTTTTGCTTAACAGAAGCTCATGCTCATTTTCGGGAGCACGCCCTTCGATCACATTTATATTCATCCAGTCAAAAATATCGCCTGAATAACCCTTCAGCTCCAGAAACGGAGTTTCCACATTTGCACTCTGAGGAAAGTCCGTATATCCGAGTGGCCTGGATACTTCAAGCTTATCAATCGACTTAAGCCTTGAGATCTCATCCACCTCTTCCTTGGTTAAATCATAGACCTGATAGTGCCATTTTCCCTGATCTGCTTCAACGGCGCGTTGCATAAAGTCCATTATCGTATCTTTACCTATAAAAACAGCAGTCATAAGAACTACCATAACGAGTATTCCCGCAAATGTGATAATGGTCCGTTTCTTATTCTTTTTCATATATGTTTCAGTTACCTGAAATATAATCTTTTTATTTTTCATAATGATTTCCTGCTATTCCTCTTTCCTACACTATATTTCTCACTTGTTCATTCCTGATGATACGACCATCCTCTATGCTGATCACTCTGTCCGCCTGCATGGCAAGTCCTTCATCGTGAGTTATGAGTATTAAGGTCTGTTTATTAACCTTGTTAGATTCCTTAAGAAGCCCGATTATCTCTTCCCCGGTCTTCCTGTCCAGGTTTCCTGTCGGTTCATCCGCCAACAAAATTGCCGGATGACTGTAAAGTGCTCTTCCTATGGACACTCGCTGCTGCTGTCCGCCCGAAAGCTGATTCGGAAGATTACCTCTTCTATCCGTGAGCCCCAAATGCTCAACCACACTGTCAAGCCTTTCCTTATCAAGAGCTCTGCCATCCAGAAGATGCGGAAGCGCAATGTTTTCATCGATATTAAGTACCGGCATAAGATTGTAGAACTGATATACAAGGCCGATCTGTCTTCTTCTGAAGATTGCCAGCTTGTCTTCATTCAGGCTATGAATGTCTGTTCCATCGATATAAACCTTTCCTTCAGTGGGCTTATCAACCCCGCCAAGTATATGCAGCAGAGTCGACTTACCGCTTCCCGAGGGTCCGATGATCGATACAAACTCGCCCTTCTCAACCGAGAAGCTCACATTATCCAAAGCTCTTACTTCCGTAGCTCCGGAACCATATATTTTTGAAATGCCTTCACATTTTAATATTTCCATTACTATATCCTTTCATCCTGAGTTTTTTCGGCTTTACCGAATCAATGCTTTGATTCTTTTATAAATATATCACACTTTTATGACATAGAAATGACTCATAAAGTGACAATTCAGTCACATTATGAGTCATTACGAAATCGTCTTGCCGGTCCATCAATCAGTCTCAAGACCTGTCTTATCTATAAGTTCATCAAGAAGACGAACACTCTTTCCGCAGTCCTTGATATCCTGTCCGAAGAATTTTGTTGCCATGTCTTTATCGACAGTCTTTGTTTTGCCGACTCCATTTACAGTATAACCAAATGCTACATAATCCAGATTATCTATAACCGCTATCATAATATATGCATATGATTCCATATCGCTTTCTTTTAGTGTTCTGTCCTCGGGAGATATATCCTCTGTCAGCACAAGCTTCCATCCGTATGGTTCGCTGTCCGTCTTAAGCTCATTAGTATATTCTCCAAGGATGTTCTGAATATTCAAAGCCTGAGCCGTACTTCCGTTTGCAGGCATGTCCCCTATATATTCATGCCTCGTATCATATACACTTGATGTAAGCTGAGATATATCCTTACCACTGTCCCAGACAATACGGTCATTAACTTTAACCCGGGTAATCTCACTCCCGGCCGTATACTCCTCCCGGAATCCGCCTTTATGTATAGGACTTGCGAGTACGGCCTTAGTCGTAATAGTTATAACTCCATTTTCTTCGGTAATATCAGTTCCGGATACGGCATGCACATCTTCTACCGGAGTTCCTTCGAGCTCCAGATGATTACCTTCAACCTTGACATCACATACGATCCAGTCACCGTAGATATTCTGTCCGACCAGATACATCCTTGCGAATATTACCAGTACTATGATAAGAAATGCCGCACCGATACTCCCCAGGATTATTCCAAGATTTCTCTTTTTGTTTTTCTTAAGGAAATCAATCTCCTGCTTCTCATTTTCGTTCGGAGCAAACTCCTTATCGTTCCCGACTCTCATCGCCTCGAGAGTCTTCCTGCAGCTATCGCACTCTTCTACATGCTCCACTATAACCTTATCAGTTATCTCATTTGTCAACCCATCAACATATAACGGCATCAGATCCCGAATAACCTCGCACGGTATTTTACTCATCAATCTCCACTTCCTTTCTCAATTTTTCCTTACCTCTATAGAACGTAACTCTTGCCCAGTTTTCTGACTTTTCGTGAATCTCTCCTATCTCACGAAATGAAAGTCCGCCGAACACTCTGAGATATATAACCTCCTTATACGGCTCCTCGACATCATGGAGCTTCTTAAAAAGCTCAACCCTTTCTGCCGCCTGAACTACATCCTTCTCAGCCGAATCTGTAGCGATGGCCATTTCCTCTACATCATCATGTTCCGGATGCTTTCTCACATAGGTAAGGAGTACATTCTTTGCTATTCCGCAAAGCCATGTTGTTATCTTGCAGCTTTCATCATATCTGTCGATAGACCTGATTGCCTGATAGAATGTCTCCTGCGTCAGTTCTTCCGCGACATCTCTGTCCTGAGTTTTCGACATTATAAATTTATATACTGTCTGAGCATATTTCTGATATATCTCATCCATCGACTGCAAGTAATCACCTCCTTTTTGCTCGTTCTATATAGTAAATGCAG
>CACYCJ010000209.1 GCA_902772925.1 uncultured Lachnospiraceae bacterium | reverse complement strand
TAAGAGGAAATCCGAGGCAAAGAGTAAATGCGGCATTTAAGGCCACCTACGGTATAGACAGGATCAATGACACATTAATAACAGGCAACAGGGTTGATTTTGAAAAGCTGCTCCAAACTTTTCTGAGCAAGGGCGGCAATCTGAGCTTTAGCGAAGAAAGAACATACCCTGATGAAAGAAAGTTTTACAACAAAACAAAAAAATTCACCGTAGACATTCTGAAGGATAAAGCATCCGAATACTTTGAGCTGAAAACCGACAAGAAATATGTCGGTTCCTTTGAATATACAAGTAAAAAAGGCGCCTTTAACACTCTGCTTTTTAAGCCTGACGATTCGTCCTACGACAACGAATATAGCATCTTTCATCTTATCGGTGGAAAGGACTAAAGTCACAAGTGTTAGCCCTAAGATTATAAAAACTATCTGAAAAATTCGGACGGTTATGAAAGCATTAATAGTAATGACCCGTTATACTTTTTTATAGCTCCGCATTGCGGGGGACCTGATGGTTACCCTGAATACTTTGACATGGAAATATATCTTAATTATGATATCGAAAGCTCACAAGGCGGATATCTTATGGTACACAAATATGAGCAGTGACGAACTACCTGCCCTTTCCATAATCAATATCATTTTTATTACCTATGCAGATTATTTCATCAATCCCCTCGGAGATCTCAGGATATTCAAACTCTCCTGCTATCATTTCCATCGCCTCCACCGGAACAACCCTGTCACGACTTAAGTTTCTTTTCATGCATACTGCATATGGCGTAGCCATAACTATGGCAACAATTTTGTCAGCGCTTTGCCCAAACCTGTCGACTATCTTTTTTCTTGCTACCTTGCCCGGGCTTGTTGCGTCAAGAACTGCGTCTCGTCCCTCTTCCAGACAAGACTGTACTCTTTGATATAGTTGATCAAAAATAATATTCAAGGCAAAGGATTTCTTTGTATTAAAATCATCAGATCCGTTATAACCATTTTCCTTCAGCCATTCTTCCGTAAACTGAATCCCTTCATTACCGAATAATTCGCCGCGAAGCTTGTCTGAGGAAAATGTGACAATCCCGTTTTCAGACATTTCCTTTGCTTTTGTAGATTTTCCTGAGCCGGGAATACCGACCATCACATATAGTGTACTCATTTAAAATCATTCTCCTTAACATACACCCCGTCACCTTCATTTTACTGAAAAGCACCGGGGCTTCCGGTTGATCAGCTGACTTTCATCAAAAATAGAACAGATCCTCAAACTTTACTTCAAGTATAGTGCATAGGATTAGCGCAAGCTTCGCTGTCGGACTGAACTGACCGTTTTCGATTGAGCTGATGGTCTGGCGGGAAACGCCGGCCATTTTAGCAAGGCTTTCCTGTGAGATGCCCTTTTTTTGTCTGATTTTTCTTACATTATTTTTCAGGACAAGGTCTTTTTTCATACTTACTCATCCACCTTCCCGGACGCCTTTGAAACTAATTCAGACAGTACAAAGGTAGCCGTGGAAAAAAGAGCAAGAATACCCATTATAATAAAAGCCGCAAGATACTTTTTCCTGCCCAGCTTCCTGTAATTATAGAAATAATAAGCAGTATAGGCAGTGAACTGAACCGCAAAAATATCATAAGGGTTCGATTTGAAAACAAAAGCCTTCAAAGCGGCAATAAGTGAGCACATGATCATACCGATCAGGCATGCCATGTCGCCACCGTTCAGATCGATCAGTTCTTCTCTCTCATCATAGTCACCGTTTGAAGCCCTTTTAAGTATTTCTTCTTTACTAAGGGGTGCTTTGTCATCTGTTTTTTTCCTGCAGGACTTTTTCATATATGGTTCTCCTACTATTAAATAATATATCCGAAATGCTGACGCGAAGTTTACTTCGGAAGCACAAAATCATTTATCTCGAAATGTTCCGGTGTTTCTCAAAATATATTGAAAATGATAACACAAAACGGATGATTAAAACAAGAAAAAAAGAATAGAGCAGGTTTTACCCTGCCCTACTCCGGCTGCTATTTTATGCCTCTCTGAAGTCTGTCTCTATAGTATCGCTGCTATCCGATGCGCCTGCATCACTGTCACTTCCGCTACCGCCTTCTGCAACTCCTGCCATATCCTCACCCTTCGGTGCAAGGAATGTGGTTACAAGACTGTTAAGATCCATTCCGATGGAATCCGACAGACCGTCAATGGTCTGCTTAAAGGATTTTGTAACATCCTCGGTAAGCCTTGCGGTATTTCCCTCGCCATACATGGTGATCTTGTCAATCTTTCCAAGAGGCTCAGCGATTGCACGAGCAACCTCGGGATACATCTTGCAAAGCATTTCAACTACAGCTGCCTCGCCGTATTTCTGCATTGCTTCCGCTTTCTTGTCAATACCTGCTGCCTCAGCCTCTGCTTTAGCTCTGATGGCTGCAGCCTCTGCCTCACCCTTTGCCCTGATGCCGGCTGCTTCTGCCTCTGCTTTGGCTTTGATTGCTTCTGCTTCCTGCTCAACTGCGTATTTCTCGGCTTCTGCCTGAATGCGTTTTGCTTCAGCTTCTTTCTCGAATTCGAACTTCTTTGCTTCTGCTTCCTTTTGGCGTTTAAAGAGCTCAACCTCTGCCATCTGCTGCTGACGATACTTCTCTGCATCTGCCTGCTTGCGGATGTTTGCATTCAGCTCCTGCTCCTTAACCGAAGCTTCCTTCTGCTTTCTTGTAATCTCCTGCTCCTGCTTTGCGATATCTGCCTGAGCCTTGGTGATCTCTATGGTCTTACGCTGGGTCTCCTGCTGAATCTGATATGCAGCGTCTGCCTCTGCCTTCTTGGTATCTTCAACCGTCTTAAGCTCTGCCTTCTTGATTGAAAGGTCATTCTGCTTGATGGCAATCTCGGTCTCTGACTGTACCCTTGCGTCATTGGCTTCCTTCTGAGCCTGTGCCTGAGCTATGGCAACGTCTCTGTCTGCATTTGCTTTTGCAATGCTTGCTGATTTCTGGATGGCAGCCATATTGTCCTGACCAAGTGCATTTATAAGGTCATTCTTGTCTTCAACATGCTGAATGTTACATGAGATGATCTCAACTCCCAGCCTGTTCATATCAAGCTGTGCCTTTTCCTGAACCTGATCACCGAAGGATTTACGGTCATTACAAAGCTCCTTGAGTGTAATGGTACCTACGATTTCACGCATATTACCCTGCAGGGAATCTACAAGCGCTTCGGCAATCCTCTGTTCATTCATATTAAGGAAGTTTGCCATTGCCCTCTGAATTCCATCGGAGTCTGTCATAAGTCTGATCTTTGCTACGGCATCAATGTTTACACCGATAAAATCCGATGTGGGAACATAGTCGCCTGTTTTGATATCGATCGATATCTGTTTGATCAGAAGCTCGTCCTTTCTTTCAAAGAACGGCAATTTAAGTCCTGCGCGTCCGATAAGAACCTTCGGTTTTTTCCTGATACCGGAAATGATATATGCTTTGTTGGGCGGAGCCTTAACATAGCTGGTGAAAAGGATTACTATAACGAGAACAACAACTACTCCAAGTATGATATATTTAATTAACATTGTACTTACCTCCTTATCTATACTTGAAACCTGAACAACAATTTCGGTATAAGAAGGTATGCTTTGTTTTTGGGTATAAAAAAAGCGAGCCTTCTTATAGCCTTGTGCTACAAAAAGTCTCGCTAATTATTCATTAACCGAATCCGCCTTTAAGGGGATTGTCCTGACGATTAAATGTACACGGGATCACCTTGCCATCCTTAAATGATCACCATGCCAGCTACTCCCTCGTTTGTATTGAATCAGATATTATCATTTCCCGAATTCCCTGTCAAGAAAAATCGTACCCGTCCCCGCGCCACGTCGTTATGTTAACCGAAGAACATACCCATAAATGTATAAGGCATTAACTCGGAAAACTTCAATATGTTGTAATCGGTAGTGGAATGTGCCACTATTATTTCTATGTCACCGGACTCCGGCAGGAACTCTGACATAACCTGTCTGCAGGCTCCGCAAGGGTAGGAATAGTTTCCCGTAAGTCCGCCCTCGAGCGATCCTCCGACTATGGCTATGGCATCAATGTGCCGCTGCCCTTCACTTACCGCTTTATAGATTGCCGTACGCTCCGCACAATTTGAAAGACCGAAGGATGCATTTTCCACATTACAGCCCGTGTATATCCGCCCCGACGGAACGATAAGCGCAGTTCCTACCAAATATTTCGAATATTTCGCATATGCCATTCCACGAGCCTTGATTGCTTCCGTGATGAGTAATTCTCTTACCTGCTCAGTCATATGATACACCTCGCTTTCCGATTTTACTTTTATTACTTAATTTTAACCTCTTTAGTACTATTTCACAAATATTTTTTAAGGGAAGCTCCACCACTATCGCTCTTGATAATTTGGCGTTTCTCCTCTATAATCAAAAACTGTAAAATCAAGTTCGGAGGGTTTGTTAAGAGAGCATATAACCCGAAAGTAAGTATTTAGTATTAAAGGAATTTACATATGAGAAGAAGAAGGAGCAGCAAGGCATCTTTAATCATCGCTTTTGTATTCTTTGCATTTGCATCGATTTACTGGATCGTGTATAACGGAAAGTACATGTTCACAGGAACACATAATAATATCGATCAGCTCCTTTCCGAAGGAGAACTTCAAAGATCAAATGAATATATAGCCGCGCAGGTTTACGGCGTGGTTGACTGTTATGCCGAAACTACACATAGGAGAAGATATCTTCCGACAAGAAGAGATTATCATTATATCATTTGGCTTAACAACGGATCATTTATCTCTTTATCAGTTACAGGAAAATCGCGAAAAGCCGAATTGGACAGACTCTGCGATGAAACCTGGAAATATGTAAATAAAGAGAGCTCCGTTCTGACGACCAATCCCATTCTTCTCGAAGGAAGGCTTACCTCACTAAGTCCGAGAATTGAGAGTTATTATCAAAGCTATCTTGAGATGTATGGCATACTTGATAGCGGAAATCAGATTCATTATCTGGAGTTGGATTGCAGAAAGACGAGGGCAAGTCTCTGGATATATCAGATATTCTTACTGCTGGGGGCTGCCGGAACGGGATTTTTGGCATTCACCAAATACTCAAGTCTCTTAATAAAAAACAATGAAGCTTCCGGAGTTTCCCGTCGCGAAAAGAATTTCATAACTCTTAATTCATATAAAGCCGCAAACGATATAAATACAGGTAACAGTTACTCACAGGACAGCACTTACGACAGCTATACGGGAACAGAAAAATACTACACCGGAAATGCTACTCAGGAAAGTTCATCAGTTAAAAACAGCTTTGCCGAAAATAATCCGGGAAATAATATTTTCCGTGAATATTATAATAATGTCGGTGATTCCGAGGGCGAAGGTAACACTTC
>CACYCJ010000208.1 GCA_902772925.1 uncultured Lachnospiraceae bacterium | reverse complement strand
ATGGAATAATCTGATACCGGTAAAGCTCATTACCATATCATATCTGTCACAGGTTTCTATAACATTATCGTCTCTTATGGATCCGCCCGGCTCAGCTATGTATTTTACACCGCTTCTGTGAGCTCTTTCGATATTATCACCGAAGGGGAAGAATGCGTCCGATCCGAGTGCAACACCATCATTATTCTTAAGCCACTCTTTTCTCTCTTCTCTTGTGAAGATTTCAGGCTTTTCGGTAAAGAAATTCTCCCATGTTCCGTCGCGAAGCACATCATCATAATCATCGCTGATATATACATCTATCGTATTATCCCTGTCAGCTCTCTTGATATCGCTCCTAAAGGGAAGGTTCAGAACCTTGGGTGACTGACGAAGGAACCATTTATCCGCTTTATCTCCCGCAAGTCGGGTGCAATGAATCCTGGACTGCTGTCCGGCACCGATTCCTATAGCCTGTCCTCCCTTTACATAGCATACGGAATTACTCTGAGTGTATTTAAGAGTGATCATTGCTATGGCAAGATCGATCTTTGCCGCTTCGGGAAGCTCTTTATTTTTTGTCACGATATTTGAAAAGAATTCGTCATCTATATGAAGCTCATTTCTTCCCTGCTCAAATGTAACACCGTATACATCCTTTGTTTCTATGGGTGCAGGTGTATAGTCCGGATCCATCTGAAGCACGCAGTAGTTTCCGTTCTTCTTGGAACGAAGTATTTCAAGCGCATCATCGTCATATCCGGGTGCTATTATACCGTCAGAAACCTCTCTCTTGATTAGCTTTGCGGTATCTGCATCACAGGTATCGGAAAGTGCGATAAAATCTCCGAAGGAAGACATACGGTCTGCGCCTCTTGCCCTTGCATATGCCGATGCAAGAGGAGAAAGCTCTCCCATATCCTCTACCCAGTAGATTTTTCTCTCAATATCCGTAAGCGGACTTCCGACAGCCGCTCCGGCGGGAGAAACATGCTTAAACGAGGTTGCTGCGGGAAGTCCCGTAGCCGCTTTAAGCTCTCTCACAAGCTGGAAGCCGTTAAATGCATCAAGAAGATTGATATATCCGGGCTTTCCGGAAAGTACCGTAAAGGGAAGCTCGCCTTCCTTCATATATACCTTAGACGGCTTCTGATTCGGATTACAACCGTATTTTAATTCAAGTTCCTTCATTATTTTTTCCTTTCGCGTTTTATCTTACTGACACATATGTCATGTTATTTGCTCTTGTTATTTGTTCTTATTATTTGTTCTTGTTTATTATTCTGGTTTCAACTTCACCGCTCTTAACATTGATAAATCTTGTAAAAAGCGAAACCTTATTATCTTCGTTTAACGCATTCCAGATAAGCTCCGTAAACTCGTCAATATCATTTACCTCGATACTTACCGGAGTAGGCTCACCTCTGTAGCTGGGAAGCGGATTTCCGTCTTCCATGTATGTATGTATAAAATGTCCCTCTCCCGCAATCGGCGAAGGATATGAAAATGTCTGTCTGAGACATTCCGACGGATCTCCGTCATTGGATTTGAGAATTGACATTTCGTATGCATACTCATTATCCATATGGATTATTCCCGAAATACGAGGTGTATAATTAGGTGCGTCAGGTTCGAACTCTCTTCCCCGAAGAGACTCTTCAAAGGTTTTTCCGGCCTTCATTTCATCAAACACCGTATCGGTCTGATCACCGTTTGTGATGATTGTCTTCTTTCCCAGAACCCTTACGGGTGCATAAATAATGAGACTCGGATCCGTAAGAAGTGAAGGATCGAACGCCTCGGTCCTGATACCGTCACCCTCGGTCACAAAAACTCTGTTTCTGCTGTTAACGGATCTTCCCATGATAAAATATGCCGCTGCGGCATTTTTTCCATCCGGTGTTTTTCCTATGATTATTCCTCTTCCGGGATAGGAAGTGCTTCCTATCTCTTTTGCCATATCAACTCTCATTTTTAATCCTCCGTAATTCGGGACAAAAGGTCCCTTTAATCGCTTAGTATAATAACATTATGAAGCGACAGTGTCAAAAGCATTATTTAGTTGAAATACATTTTAGAATATGAGATAATTGTTCGGCAGGCCAAGTGTTCGTCGTTATGCATTTTGCTGATATCCGACGGATCATCGGTCATTTTATTTCGGGAGGTAACTATGGGAGATTATATTATCAGCTGCTGTTCCGCAGTCGATCTCGATTCGGAATGGATGAAAAAAAGGGACATTCGCTATGTCAGCTTTACATATACACTTGGAAATCAAGACTATGTCGACGATATGTGGACGACAATGGAGCCCAAGGAGCTTTATCAGAGAATGATCGACGGAGAGGATGCAAAGACATCCCAGGTCGCAACGGCGGAATACATCAGGCATTTCAAGAGTATGCTTAAGGAAGGAAAGGATGTTATCCATCTAACCCTTTCTTCGGGAATATCGGGAACCTACAATTCTGCTATGCTTGCCAGACAGGAAGTGATCGAAGAATTTCCCGACAGAAGGATCTATGTTGTAGATTCACTTGCCGCTTCCTCCGGTTACGGACTTTTCATTGAAACTCTTGCCGATCTTCGAGATGAAGGTAAGAGCCTCGATGAGCTGTATGAATTTGCAAAATCCGAGCGTCTCCATCTGCAGCACTGGTTCTTCTCGACCGATCTTACATTTTACATTAAGGGAGGACGAGTTACCAAGACAGCGGGCTTTATAGGAAATGTTCTTAATATCTGCCCCCTTCTCAATGTCGATTATCTCGGAAGACTCATTCCCAGAGAAAAGATAAGGACCAAGAAAAAGGTTATACAGCGAGCATTTGAAAAAATGGTGGAAAATGCCGAAGGCGGCAAGGATTATAGCGGAAAATGCTTCATCAGCCATTCAGATTGTTACGATGATGCAAAAGCCCTCGCAACGAAGATTGAAGAGGCCTTCCCCAAACTCAACGGTAAGGTTGAAATCTTCAACATAGGCGCAACCATCGGAAGCCATACCGGCCCCGGCACCGTTGCACTGTTCTTCTGGGGCAATAAGAGAGTGGATTAAAAAGCAGATTAATAAAAATGCCGGAGCGGATTGCATATGATATGCACTCCGCTCCGGTATTATTATTCTGCTCTCAAGCAGTAGATTTGTAAACGGATATTGTAAGCGTTTATTGTAATCAGAATAGTATTGTAATCAAATACTGTAATTAATTATTGCAATCAGTTATTGTAATCAGTATTCATCAAGGAAGTTGTGCCTTACGCCATCCTTTTTATACTCAATAACAGTATCAATGTTAACATTCTCAACGCTTCTGAATATGTTGGATTCGATAAAGGGATTCGTTTTCTTCAGCTCTGCAATAAGCTTCTTGGTCTCGAGCCGCTTGCTTATAGCAGGTTCATCTTCACTAAGTGTACTGCATGCTTCAGTAAAATGGCAGGCACATTGAAGAAAACGTAATTCATTATAATCTCTCCATGCGCATATATCAGCCTCCCTCACCAGATACATCGGTCTGATGAGTTCCATTCCTTCAAAGTTTGTACTGTGAAGCTTGGGCATCATAGTCTGAATCTGCGCTCCATGTATCATTCCCATAAGTATAGTCTCAATTACATCATCATAGTGATGGCCGAGAGCAATCTTATTACATCCGAGTTCTTTTGCCTTACTGTACAGATACCCGCGTCTCATTCTGGCGCACAGATAGCAGGGGCTTTTTTCTACTGTGTCAACCGTATCAAATATCGTGCTTTCAAATATCGTGATCGGTATACCGAGAGTCTTTGCATTACTTTCGATCATCGCTCTGTTCGCACTGTTGTATCCGGGATCCATCACCAGAAAGGTAAGGTCAAACTCCTTCTGTCTGTGACGCTTTATTTCCTGAAACAGCTTGGCCATAAGCATGGAATCCTTACCGCCGGATATACATACGGCTATATGATCCCCGTCTTCGATAAGCTCATACTTCTTACAAGCCTTTGCAAACGGCGAAAAAAGCTGCTTATGAAACTTTTTCTGTATACTCTTTTCCGCGCGTTCTCTTTTTTCTTCTATTTCTTCCCGGCTCTTATCCGCAAAATCTCTTCTTTCTGCATTTTCTTTCGGACTCTTATCCGCAATGTCTCTTCTTTCTACATTTGCTTCCGGATTTTCTGCCGATGAGCTGTCCTCCCCGGCATAATCTTCGGCCGGTCCGCAGCTGTCCCTGCCCTCCGGATATTCAAGGATATCATCTGTTTCCTTCATAAAATTCCTCACCATATCTTCGCATAGAATTACGACGCATTACTTAATACAGCCTCTTTCTATATTTTCCTGTATTACCTTTTCTATTACCTCATTATAAAGCTTTTCTGAGCCGAGAGATGTGGTCTTCTGCCTGCCATAAACCTGCTCGGCACTTACGCCGTGTTCTTTCCAGTCACTGCCGCCATTACTGTTATTCAGAAGTAACGGCTGAAGATTATCCATCGCATGTGCAAACCTTGACTCCGGAGTTTCAAATGCCTCAAATTCATCAAAAAGCGCTATAAGCTCCGTTTTCTGATCCTCGGGAAGCAGTGAAAAAATGCGTTCTTTAGCCTCATCCTCTCTTTTTTTCTGAGTCAAAAGCCCCTCCGGATCATAAGCATAGGTATCTCCCGCATCTATCTCAACCACATCGTGGATAAGACACATCAGCATAACCTTAGCGATATCCACAGGCTCATTTGAATATTCCCTAAGCAGATATGCCATCAGCGCCATATGCCATGCATGCTCGGCGTCGTTTTCATTTCTCCCGTGCCCTGACAAATGCGTCTGTCTGAAGATATTCTTTTCCTTATCAATCTCCAATGAGAACTCAAGCTGTTTTTTTAATCTGTCATCCATAAAACCACTCCTGTCTGAGGTGTCTTCCTGCATTCATAAAATTGCTGTATCTTCCGGCATTTATATAATTGTAGTATCTTCCGGCATTTACATAATTGTAGTATCTTCCGGCATTTACATAATTGTAGTATCTTCCGGCATTTATATAATTGTAGTATCTTCCGGCGCATAAAACAGATATACCTTCCGTTTTAAAAAAGATGGGTATCACTTCCTCAGATATAATATAAACTCCCCGCCTTTTCTCTTCTCATTTGATACAACCTTTATATATCCGTCTTCCTTTGAAAGAATTTCTCTTGTAAGATACAGTCCGATTCCGACACCATCCTCCTGCTGAACCTCGCTTCCTCTGAAGAATCTTCCGAAAATCTTAGTTGCATCTTCTTCGGTGATACCTTGTCCTTCATCTGTAACATGAATAGCAGCATACATTTCCGTTTCAGTCATTTTCACTTCAACCGTTCCGCCTTCCGGAGAATACTTGACTGCATTATCCAGCACATTTACCAGCGCTTCCAAGGTCCACTTCATATCAAACGAAGCCATTAACGGTTCATCATTTTCCGTACCGGTAACGATAAATTTTATACCTTTCGTGTCAGCCTTCGGCTTAACATTAGCTATGCCGGAGCTGACAAGCTCATTAACATCGGACTGACTTGCGACAACCGCCAGTGTCCCGCTTTCAAGCCTTGACAGCTTTGTGAGAGAATCGATCAAAAACTCAAGCCGCTCATTCTGTCTTCTTATCTCCTCCGCATACTTCTTTATCTTCTCCAGCGACGCATTTACCGCATTATAATCTATATCCCTGCTGTCATCGGTTGCGTTATTTTGAATACCGGCTGCGTTATTTTGAATACCGGCTGTATTTTTTTGTTGATCGACTGTAATTTTGCAATCATCGACTGTAAATTTTTGAATATCAGCTTCTTTTTTTTGAAGAAGGTTTATTTCTTCATTTAGCAGCTCAGTATACATCTTGATATTGGTCATTGGAGTTTTGGTCTGATGAGATATATCCGATATAAATTGCTCAAGTCTGTGTCTCTCGGCTTCAAGATTTTGATTTGAAAGGACCGATGTTCCAAGGAACTCCTTCCACTTTGATTCAAGCCTGGACAGCTTTGTCTCGTCATAATTACTTTCCGAAAATGTCCCATTTATCGCATCATCAAGCATTTGATCTAATCTTTCAACTACTTTATTCGTAAACAATTAAGTGATCCCCTTTTTCTATGATATCCGATTTACCCCGATCATGCCAAGCCACCTGTTTTCCGTATGTAATGTCTCCCCGTATATACTGCATCCCCGTATATACTGCATCCCCGTATGT
>CACYCJ010000207.1 GCA_902772925.1 uncultured Lachnospiraceae bacterium | reverse complement strand
TAAGCCTGCTGTCCGTAGGGATCTGCCTGCTGGCCGTAAGCCTGCTGTCCGTAGGGATCTGCCTGCTGGCCGTAAGCCTGCTGTCCATAAGGATCTGCTGCCTGCTGGCTGTAAGGATCTGCCTGCTGGCCGTAAGCTTGCTGTGCATAAGGATCTGCCTGACCGTAGCTCTGCTGTGCATAAGGATCTGCCTGAGCATTTGCATCGTTCTGTGCACCGTAAGGATTCTGAGCTGAAGGATCGGTATATCCATCCTGAGGGTTCATACCATTGTTCATATTCTCGTCCATGAATTTCCTCCTAAAATTAAACTTTTACCTCTTGCAGCCTTTATGATCCATGCAGGATCTTAAAGCCGCAAATTACAATGATGAAATATTTTAACATATCAGATTACATAATACAAGGCATATCTTTTTACGCGACAGCCTGTATTTTTCGCACGCTTAGAAACCGTGGGAGGCACCGCCGCCTCCGCCACCGCCTCCACCGCCGCCTCCGCCGCCACCGGAGCTTCCGCCGGAGCTGCTTGACTGCGGGCTGTAGGTCTTGGACTCATGTGTGAATACCGTATGCTTTTCAAGTACCTCACATCTTGCAAGGATACCCTTAAGTATCTCATTTTCCTTTGATTTCTTCATGGCTGCCGTTGCATTAGCGTAAATGTACATAATGATTATCGATATCGAAAGAGCAAGCAGCGCATTGTTGAAATGCTTCATAGGCTGTGATATCTTCTGCCCCTTCATAAGCGACAACGCCTGATCAAAGGCCTGATATGCGCATCCGCAATAATCCGCTCTTGATGCATAGGTATAAACATTATCTACAATGGATCTCTGATAGGATTTCGTTACTACCTTCAGAACATCCTTCCAGCAATAGGAGTTGATCTGTCTTCGGCCCATATCAATGGTAAAGCACATTCCGCTTGCTTTATTGTAAATGTTATTGTATGTGGTGTATCCGTACACCTCTTCGCTTTCATAAGCGGAACCGTCTCCTATAAGAAATACCGCATTTCCGTACTCGGTAAACTCAGACATTTTTTCAAGGAGAAGCTTTTTTTCGGCCTCACTGTCTTTAAGATAAAGATCCTCATCGATTATTCTTGCTTCGTAACCGGTCTCGGGGTTTCTGTATACCTCATCCTCCGCATATGCCTTCATCGGAAATGCGGCTGCCGTCATCAGGAAAGCAAGAATCACAAATAATATTGAAAAATATTTCTTATCTCGCACCGGTATTACCCCCTTTCCTGCTTAGCTGAGGCAGAGGCCTTGTCGCAAGAATATTATACTGATTTATTACCGAAATAAGACTTATCACGATAAATACTATCAGTAGAACCGACACAACATAATAAGGTATATCGCTGTGGAGATTCAAAAATCTTATGATAAATCCTACCGAAATTCCGGTCATAAGAAGTATCAGGCCGAGGACCTTCTTTCCCTCATATTTCCCACTAAGTCCTATGAAGAAGAATATTAACGAAGCTACAAAAACTGCGCCGGGGAAGAAAAGGCTCTTGCTTTCCGTTGCGAAGAAGTCAATAGCTGAAACTACAACAGCTATGATAAGCATTACTATAGCGGTTGTAGTCATATTTGTAAGCTTTTCTTCCTTGAATTCATCTTTTTTCTTCTTTTTGTCCTTTTTCGCTGCCTGCTGTCCGTTCATCTGCTGACCGTTCATTTGCTGTCCGCTCAACTGCTGTCCGGGATAAGCGCTCTGTTCCATTTTCCTTTTGTACAGGTAGCCCTTATCATATAATCTCGAATTCGAAATTCTTATGTTTGAATTGTTTATAGTAAAGATTACCAGAACGGCAAAGGCCATGCTCATATCTATCATAAGCAATGTGCTCGGCATAAATGTAAATACCATATCAAATAAAAAATACAGAAGTACTGCGGGAACAAGAGCCGAGATCAGCATAGCAGGAACATTTACAGGCATATCGGCAGCAACCTCACCCGTATCACCGTTAACTACGGCATACGCCACTCTGTCCTTATTTCTGTAGGACAGGAACCATACGGGAAGGAGTGAGCTTCTGATGTTTCTCTGCGCGTTACCGACCAGGCCGTGAACAACAGCCGACTCATTTTTCAATGTAACTCCGGTATAGCTTGAATTTACCTTTTTCAATGAGTCACTAACCGCTATCTCATTTGCGTCCTTCTGATATACTTCACTTCCGACATCAGCCGTATCGGCATAGTAGCCTGCCAGATATCCCGGGGTAAAGTACTTAAAATCCTCTGTCTTAAAGGGTGCAATGGAATCACTTATCCTGTCATCAAACTCCGATGCGGAGTCAAAGGTTATACCATTATATTCCGCATTAAGCCTTCCCTTGCAGTTATAATGCTTGGTATAAATATAGTCACCTCTTCTGGTACTGGTCTCACCCTGGATCACAAATGGCGAATCTATCTTCATATCATATACCCAGTAAGGCATATAAATTCCCCTGAACTGGTCGAGACGGCCGGGATCACGCAGCTCCTTGGGTATCATCCAGTTTCTTTTTACTCTCTTTAAGTATGCTGTTTTACAATCATCCTTTGTGATCTGAAAAGGAATGATCATCTGCGGCTTATTTATATTTTCAAGTCTGCTTTCAAGCATGGAAGCGGTACCGCAATAGCTGCAGAAGCCGGTAATGGAATTATCCGTACTGTACAGCTCGCCGCCGCACTGGGTACATCTGAATACGGTAACCGGATATGTCCCGTCGGGATTTTCTACAGTCTCCTCAGCGTGTCCGGTCTTGTAATTATAAGGATCGAATAATGAGTCACAGCTTTTACATTTCAGTTTCTGTGTCTTAATGTCAAACTCAATCTCTCCGCCGCAATTAATACATCTGAACATACTTCCTCCTTTCCCCTATACATAGTTTTCATGTGATTTCCCACAAGCCGCATTACAGCCGTAATGCAGCTTACGATCAAATCTGTTCTCCCGTTATTTTGCTACAATATTTAAGATCTTTTTCTTTACATATATAACTTTAATGATGTTCTTTCCTTCAAGTGCCCTTGCAATTCCGGGAACAGCCTTAGCTTTCTCAAGTGCGGATGCCTCGTCATCATCATCAGATACCTCAACCTGACCTCTGACCTTACCGGAAACCTGTACACCGATCTCAACCACATCATCCTTGCAGAGTGCCTCATCAAAAACAGGCCATGCTTCATATGCTATGCTTTCATTATGTCCGTACATGCTCCAAAGCTCCTCTCCCACATGAGGACAAACGCAGGAGAACATTTTGATAAAGCCTTCGGCGTATTCCTTCGGACACTTTGTCTTCATAGCCGCATTTACAAATATCATCATCTGCGCGATGGCTGTATTGAAGCCGAGGGTCTCGAAGTCGCTTGTAATCTTCTTAACGGTCTTATGATAAAGCTTCTCAAGCTCATTATTACTCTCTGCTTTCTCAACCGAACCGTCAAAGCTGCCGATAATGTTATCTTCATCCGAGAAGTAGTTCCAGACTCTTCCGATAAATCTTCTGGCACCCTCAACACCTTGCGCGCTCCAGGGCTTGGAATCCTCCAATGCTCCCATGAACATTTCATAGAGTCTCAGTGTATCTGCGCCGTAATCCCTTACTACATCACTGGGATTTACAACGAATTCGGGGAATCTCTTACCCATCTTGATTCCGTTTTCACCGAGGATCATTCCCTGATGAACAAGCTTCTTGAAGGGTTCCTTTACAGGTGAAAGTCCCTTGTTATAAAGGTATCTGTTCCATATCCTCGAATACATCAGATGTCCTACCGCATGCTCCGGACCTCCTACATAAAGGTCAACCGGAAGCCAGTGCTCAAGGAGCTTCTGATCGGCGAATTCCTTATCGTTATCGGGATCAATATATCTGAAATAATACCAGCTCGATCCGGCTGAGCCGGGCATTGTCGATGTCTCTCTGGTACCCTTTATTCCGTTATGATCATACTGCTTCCATTCGGTCGCATTATCAAGAGGCGCCTTGCCGTTCTTGCCTTTGTAATCTTCAAGCACGGGAAGGACAAGGGGAAGCTCGTCATCATCAAGAATGTGTATATCACCGTTTTCAAGATACACGATAGGCATAGGCTCGCCCCAGTATCTCTGTCTTGCGAAGATCCATTCACGGAATCTGTAATTAACCGTCCTTCTTGCAACACCGAGACCTTCAAGCTTTACTGTTATCGCTTCCTTTGCCTCTTCTACGGTAAGTCCCGTGAACTCCTCGGAATTAACAAGCTTGCAGCCCTTTCCGAGATAATCCTGCTTTTCAAATGCGTGAGTTGATGTATCTCCTCCCGAGATAACCTCAATCCTGGGTATATTGTGAACCTCTGAATATTCAAAGTCTCTCTGATCGTGACTCGGAACAGCCATAACGGCACCGGTTCCGTAGTTAGCCAGAACGAAGTCACCGATAAACACGGGCACTTCCTTTCCGTTAACAGGATTTACGGCCAATATTCCTTCAAGTCTGCAGCCGGACTTACCTTTATTCAGCTCGGTACGGTCCATATCATTTTTCTTAAGAGTTTCTTCTATATATGCCTTAACCTCTTCCTGATTCTTGATCCTGGGCATAAGGGACTGAACCAGCTCTCCATCCGGAGCAAGAACCATAAATGTGATTCCGTAAATGGTTTCGATACATGTTGTATATATCGAGAATTCTCCTCCGTCCTTTATCTTGAAATCAACCTCAACACCCTCTGAACGACCAATCCAGTTTTTCTGGATTTCCTTTGTTGACTGGGGCCAGTCGATCTCATCAAGTCCCGAAAGAAGCTCCTCTGCAAATGCAGCCTGGTCGATGACCCATTGCTTCATATTTTTTCTGATAACGGGATATCCGCCTCTTTCCGATTTTCCGTCAATGACCTCGTCATTTGAAAGCACGGTTCCCAGCTCTTCACACCAGTTAACGGGCATATCAACATACTTTGCGTATCCGTCCAGATAAAGCTGCTTGAATATCCACTGGGTCCATTTGTAATATGAAGGATCACTCGTCCTTACCTCCTTTGACCAGTCATAGTCAAAGCCCAGCTCCTTCAGCTGTCCGGTAAAGGTCTTGATATTTTCCTCTGTAAATCCGTTGGGATGATTACCGGTCTTTACCGCATACTGCTCTGCGGGAAGGCCAAATGAATCGTAGCCCATAGGATGAAGCACATTGTAGCCCTGCATCCTCTTCATTCTCGAAACTATATCCGTTGCGGTATAGCCCTCAGGATGACCTGCATGAAGTCCGACTCCCGAAGGATAGGGAAACATATCAAGTACATAATACTTGGGTTTGGAAAAATCCCACACATCTGTGTGGAAGGTATCATGCTCTTCCCAGTACTTCTGCCATTTTGCTTCGATACCGGCGGGATTATAAGGAATGTTTTTCATAATTAAAAGCCTCTTTCATTTTTTATTTTCGTAATTATTCTAGTCCGGGGTCATGCCAATCGCCTCGTATAGATCATAATATGCATGACCAAATGACATACAGAAAATATTATTGCATAAGTGTATGCCATTTTCAAGTTTGGGTTTGTATATGACAGCGTAAATTTACCTTCGGAAATCAAATGTGAGAATCCACCAATGACAGCTGAGTGCTCAGCTTTTAGATGCATGTATTCTAC
>CACYCJ010000206.1 GCA_902772925.1 uncultured Lachnospiraceae bacterium | reverse complement strand
GGAAAAATCCCGAACAAGGTCACGAAATTCTGCGTATGGCTCATACAGGGAATGCCGATACTTGTATTTCTTATGATTCTCTATTATATCCTTCTTGCAAAGACGGGACTGAGTCCGTTAGTAGTATCAATAATCGGCTTCACCTTTATTTTTGCGGCAGCGGTATACGGGATGATCAATATGGGTGTTAATGCCATCGATGTCGGTCAGACGGAAGCTGCTTATGCCCTTGGGTATACCGATACAAAAACATTTTTTAAGATAATACTTCCTCAGGCGGCAAGACATTTTATGCCTTCCTTTAAGGCACAGGTCACATCCCTTCTGAAGGCAACATCAGTTGTGGGATTTATTTCAGTTACCGATCTTACCAGAGCGGGGGATCTTATAAGAAGCCGTACATACGAACCGTTTTTTTCACTTATTGCCGTTGCAGTAATGTATTTTGTTCTGGCAGGAATTTTAAATGCCTTTTCCGACATGATAGACAGACATCTGGACCCGGAAAACAGTACAAAAAAGAAGTATCTGAAGGGGGTGAAGACAGATGATTGAACTTCGTCATGTAAGGATGGAATTCGGAAATCTTGTTCCTCTTAAGGATATAAATACAGTTATAAATGATGGTGATACCATATCCGTTATAGGACCTTCAGGTACCGGAAAGTCCACGCTTCTGAGGTGCATAAATCTGTTGCACAGACCTACATCCGGAGAGATACTTTTGAATGGAGAGGAAATAACCGCCAAGGGTTATGATATAAGTAAAGCCAGACAGAGGATGGGTATGGTTTTTCAGTCCTTTAATCTGTTCGATCATTTAACTGTGATAGAAAATGTTATGGCTCCACAGGTCGATCTGCTTCACAGACCTAATCAGGAGGCATATGATAATGGTATGAGGCTTCTGAAACAGGTTGGAATGAAGGAATGGGCGATGAAATATCCGAAGGCTCTTTCGGGAGGACAGAAGCAGAGAGTGGCCATTGCAAGAACTCTGTCAATGGATCCGGAGATAATACTTTTTGACGAACCTACATCTGCTCTTGATCCCACGATGGTAGGAGAGGTGCAGGCGGTTATAGAGGAACTGTCACGAAGCGGTAAGACCATGATGATCGTAACGCATGAGATGGCATTTGCCAGATCGATATGCAACAGGGTTTTTTATATTGATGAGGGAGTTATTTATGAAGAAGGTACTCCCGAAGAGATTTTTGAACACCCGAAAAATGAAAAGACGAGATGGTTTGTTAAACGCCTGAAGGTGCTTGAATTGATGATAAATGATAAAGATTTTGATTTTTCACTGCTGAGTTCCGAGATGGATCATTTCTGCACCAAGAATGGTATACCTCTTCGTACAGGTTACAGGATAAGAAGTGTTATAGAAGAACTTTGCCAGCAGATATTGCTTCCTGAATATGATGATCCCCGGATAAAGATTGTCGTTGAATACTCGGCGAAGGAAAATGCACCTTTCATAACAGTTACTTACAACGGAAAGCAGTTTAATCCTTTTGAATCGGAAAATGAGATTGCAGTCAAAGTTCTGAGAGGCGTGACTGAATCCGATGAATATACATATGATGAAAAAGAAAAAACTAATAATATAAATATTACTGTCAGGAGTCAATGATGTTTAAATCCTTTATTAATACGGAAAAAAAGAAGGGCTTTCTGTATGCACTGTATTTTTCGGTTTCCATAGCTATGCTCTTTAATCCTGCTCTTTCGGCTTTTACGTCCGTTACCGGTTTCAAAAGAATGATAGGGCAGGCTGAAATGTACGGCATCAGTGTGGATAAGAGGGTAAACAATTTTACACTGTGGTTTATTATCTTAGCGATAGCTTTTTTTGCCTTTTTTATTTTATTTAATAGATTCTTTAAAGATGAAAAAGACGGTGAACAGAAGAAGGTTCAGAGTTTTCTGGACAATTTTGTGGTGTTTGCCGATATGGCGCTTCTGGTTCGTGCCATCGGTTTCTTTGCTGATTCCGAAAGTATGGGCGGAGCATTTTCTTATGTTACTGTTCTTGTGACTGCCATAATGATAATCGCATTTCTTTATATCATTCTCGAGCTTGATACGAAGATTTCTGCATTAGACTTTCTTAAGTGTGAGATTGTCGCATTTTCTGTCGGATTTCCCATAGCGATAATTCTTCAGATTGATTGGAGAAACGGAAAGCTGCTTGCTTTGATTCAACTGATCCTTATGGTGCTTGTTCCGTTTTTAATAAAGGTGTTACCTATAAATGCGTTGAATAACAATATGCTTACGGCTGCGGCTATAGCAGCTGCATTTATACCGTTGATAACATCATTTTATATTGAAGGAATCAATATACTTAACCAATATGGAGTATTTGTCGGTTCACCGAGACGGGCATATCTTATCCCGCTGCTTGTGATCGTTGCTGCAGCGGTTGTGTTATTCTTTGTGTTGAACAGAAGTAAAGCTACTGTTAACAAGGAATCGATATCTTCGGATGAAGCTTCCGGATTAACTGGCTCACGTTGGAAAACAATATGCTACGCTGCGCTTGCAGTCGGAATAAGCTTCATGAATGTTCAGCTTTCTTTGGAAAATGTTTTCTCTGTCGATATATTTGAGTCGGCAAACTGGGCTGTGCCTATAAGTGATTTTCTCCGTTTCGGGGACATTC
>CACYCJ010000205.1 GCA_902772925.1 uncultured Lachnospiraceae bacterium | reverse complement strand
TCATCTTGTTTTTCCTTTCATTTATTGCTTTTTCAACTCGTTGGACTGCGTAACAGGTAATAGTGTGACATTGGAACTGTCCCCGGCGTTATTATGCCATAAAACCATTGTTTCATATATGTTTTTTTGCTAAAATAAAGCGGAGTGTTTATACTCGCTAATTAAAGTATTAATACTGATCCAAGCATCAAAAGGAGGAGAAGGTTTTGAAAGAAAGGTTGGTAACAAAAGGCATATCAAGAAGACTGCTCGCAGCAGTACTTTCGTTAGGGCTTATACTGGGCCTTTGTCCGGGAATCGGAGCAAAGGTAAAGGCGGATGGTGAGACTGTCGAATTATCAGGACAGTGGAACGATCTCCAAAGCGCTTTTTCCGAAGGCGGAAGCTATAAGCTTATGAACGATTTTGAGGCAGATATCTATTCAGAAGATAGTGAACTGGCTGTTGCCGAGGGGAAAAGCGTTACGATAGATCTTAACGGACATACTATCGACCGTGGTTTATCAGGAGCGGAAAAAGGAGCGGAAAACGGAACCGTTATGTATATTCCGGCTACGAGTTTCCTTACAATAGAGGATTCAAGTGAAGGGAAAACCGGATTGATAACGGGAGGAAATACCACAGGAATTACGGAAGGAAAGCTTCTTGGAGGAGCAATATCTTCAGATGGCGGATCGCTCACTATTAACGGTGGTACGATAAAAGGAAATAAAGGGCAGATCGGAATTATTTATAATAGTGTGAACGGTCCGAAGTTCAGTATGAATGGCGGTGAGATTTCGGGTAATGCAGTCAATGAAGGGGCAGTTGTTTTTGTGAGAAGTTCCTTTTACATGTACGGCGGAGTAATCAGGGATAATAGCTGCACGGAAGGACAGAGTAAAAGCTTTGCTTTTGAAATGACAGGCAAATACGATACAACATTTAAGTTCAGTGGCGGCGTGATATCCTCCGCGGGAGCTGTGTTTCACTTTGAGGGGGAACCCGCGATTAGCCTGAACAAAGAGGAAAATGTTGCAGTTTATGTTGATAAAAATGAAGACGGAAAGGCAGCTCGAATAGTCGGTATAGATGAATTCGGAAAAGGCCTTTTTCAGGAAAACTATAAATATATTAAAGCTTCGCCTTATAAGTATATAGTTAGTGACTGGTCAGAGCTTTATGGCGCTTTGGAATCTGTTAGCGCTAATAATTACGATATCCTTTTAAGAGGTGATTGTGTCTGGGATCCGGAAAAAAATAAGGCGGATGTTCCACTTAGAATTAGAGAAGGTCAGACGGTAGTAATTGACCTGAATGGATATGTTATAGACAGAAATCTGCAAGAAGATGAAGAAAACGGTTATGTCATAAAAGTAGAAAAAGGGGCGGAACTTCATGTGGCTGACAGCAGAACTGATAGCTCTCATTTAAGAGAATACTCATATGAAAGTCCGATTGATTCGTCGGAAGTATCGCTGAATGGGGGTATAATTACAGGCGGTTATAATAAAGCAAATGGCGGCGCTATATTCAATGAAGGGTCATTTATTCTTGATGGCGGTGTTGTTTTTAATAATAAAACTTCTACCGGTGAATTTACTTTTGGCGGTGGTGTATATAATGCAGGAACCTTCATAATGAATGGCGGAGCTCTCATTTTCAATCAGTCTGATTACGGCGGCGGTTTTGCAAGCGTGGATGAAGGAACTGTTGAAATAAATGACGGACAGATTATTAATAATGTCGCAATTTTGGGAGGAGGCGGCTATTTAAATGATAGTAATTTATATATGGACTTCGGTGATATAGATGCCAATCTGGCTTCCGAATACGGTGGCGGTGTGTTTTGTTGTGCGTCAGATGATTCGGTTAAATTTACATTTGATTGCGGAGAAGTAAGTGAAAATGTAGCGAATGAAATAGGTGGCGGAATCTATGCTATGGGTGGAGATTTGGAAATATATGATCTGCTGATAGCGTATAACAAGGCGTATGGTGTTTTTGTTGAAGAAGATACAAAGGTAAATATAACCTCCGGTGACCCTTTGATATATAGGAATACTGCAAATGGAAAAGATGGTAACCTTTATGTTTCTAAAGATGTAGTATTGAATGTATCCGGACTGGAAGAAGGAAAGATAGGTGTAACATCAGAATACAATAATCTTCCTTATGAATTTACTTCGGGGGGAAGCTTTGAGGATGATGAGGCTGCGCAGGCATTATTCTTTTCCGATAATGAGGCTTATGGAATAGCCGCTACAGAGAATAAGCAAGCTTGTATTTATGAACTGTCGGTATTTACCGAAGATGATTTTGATGTAAATAGCACTACTTATGTATATGATGGAGAAGAGCATAGTATAGGTGTAAGCGCAAAAAGTGAAACGGCTGAGGGTGCAGAATTTACGTATGCTTATTCCGAAGACGGAACACAGCCGGATGAAGATGAATTTGAAGCTGACAACCCCGGTTTTAAAAATGCAGGCACTTATACAGTGTATTTCAAGGCTTCTAAATCAGGCTATAAGCCGTATGTAGGCTATGGTACGGTGACAATCGGGAAAAAAGATGTTGGTTTAGAATGGGCCGAAACAGATGAGTTTATGTATGACGGGGCAGCACATTATCCTGAAGCGTCATTTACAGAAGGGTCGGTATTAGAAGGTGATAAGGTAGAGCCGGTAGTTAAGGCTTATCAAAATGATAAAGAAGCAGATCCGATAAATGTCGGAGAGTACACGGCTAAAGTGACCGGACTTGCCGGTGATGATGCCGGTAACTATAATATTCCGGTCAGTGAAGATAAAGATTTTGAGATAACTCCCGGTGAAATAATCTATAAAGCTAAGGGCGAAGAGGATACATATGATCCTGATTGTTCTTTAGCTATAGATGTCATAGTGACTACACCGGGTAACGCTCTCATTACTTATGCACAGGGTGATGATGATGTAACAGTTCCTTCCGATGATAAGTTTGATACGGAAGAAATCTGGTTTAAAAATATCGGGACATATTATGTATGGTTTAAGATTGAGGCTGATAATTATCAGACCGTTACAGACTGCAGAACGGTAATCGTTAAACCGAAGAATACTAAGGTAACGGCAGAAGGCTATGAAGGTGAATATGACGGAGATTTACATAGTATAAATGTTACAGTCACAAAGCCTTCCAATCCCGGAAGCTATAGCATTACTTACGCTGAGGGTGATGATGACGAAACAGAGCCGGCTGCAGATAAGTTCGCTGCAAATAAACCGTCTTTCAAGGATGCCGGAACTTATTATGTGTGGTACAAGGTTGAAGCTACTGACTATACTACGGTAACCGGAGTAAAGACAGTGGTTATTAATCCGAAGGAAGTTGAGCTTGAGTGGTTTGATGAGGATGAAGAGTCTTGGACGTCGGAATCCTCCTATACATATGACGGTGCAGAGCATCAGATTACAGCAAAGGTTAAGGCAAGCAGCATTGTCGGAAAGGATTCTGTTTCGATTTCCGGGTATGACGGAAATAAAGCTGCTAAGGCAGGAAATTATACTGCAAAAGCTAAGTCGCTTTCAAATCCGAATTATACTCTTCCGGAGGAAGAAAAAGACAGATCGGAGTCTTGGGACATTAATCCGAAGACTATAGAAATCGAATGGTCCGGTTATGATCCTGATAAGCCCTTTATATATGACGGATCGGTGCAGGCACCGGTTGCTACGGTAAATTCAAAGTCACTTATTGAAGGTGATTCGATTGAACTTGAATTTAAAACATATCCGGAGGATTCTCAGATTTCCGCAGTCAGTGTATTTCCGGGAATTTATGTTATATATGTTACCGGTATAAAAAAGAATGATTGTTCAGGTAATTACAAATTACCCGATGCAGGCTTATCTTACAGGTTTTATATCAATAAAAAGAAACTAAAGGTAACTGCAAAGTCTGCCTCAAAGTTCTATGGTGATGATGATCCTGTGTTTGAATATGATGTGGATGGTCTCATAGAAGCTGATATTCCGGAAAATGTATTTACGGGTAAGCTGGGGCGTGAATCGGGCGACAATGTCGGAGAGTATGATATCACGGTAGGTACACTCGGATTACAAAGGAGTGCGGCAAAATGCTATGATTTTGGAACGGGGGACTTTACCGGAGCTGTCTTTAGTATTAACCAGAGAGCGCTTACATATACCTGGTCTGAGGAAGATGAGTATGAATACGACGGAAATGCAAAGTATCCCGAAGCTTCGTTTGTAACGGGAGCTGTAATAGGAGAGGATAAGGTAGAACCGGTAGTAAAGGCTTATCAGAGTGATGAAGAGGCAGACCCTGTAAATGTCGGAGAGTATACGGCAAAAGTAACCGGACTTACAGGAGCTGATGCAGGTAATTATGCGCTTCCGGAAGATGGAGTGGATAAGACATATAATATCATTCCCGCTGATATTGATTTTACGGTTTTAAATTATGAGGGCGACTACGACGGAAATGAGCACGGAATCAGTATTGTTGTCACCGATCCGGAGGATGCAACAGTCACTTATGCCGAAGGTGAGGATGAAGAAACCGAGCCTGCTGCCGATAAATATACAAGTGTTAATCCCGGCTTCAAAGATGCAGGTACTTATTATGTATGGTATAAGATAGAGAAGGATAATTATAGTACTGTAACAGGAGTTGCCATAGTTGAGATTAATAAGAAAGAAGTAGCGGTTAAGTGGTATTCGGACGAAGAATGTACCAAAGAGTGGACCGCCGATGATTACTTCACATATGACGGCAAGCAGCACGGACCTTACGCGAAGGTGAATCCCGATTCTCTCATTGGTGAGGATGAATGCGGCGTGGTAATCTTCGGAAAGAGTTCGGAGGTAAACGATCCCGAAAATCCGCATAAAGCATCCGTTGCAAGGCTTATAGGAGGGGCGGCTAAAAACTACAGGATTCCCGAAGAGGCTGATGACAGAACGCAGGAATATAATATAAAGCCTAAGGAAATTGCATTTACCTGGGGCGGATATGATCCTGAAAAACCGTTTGTATATAATGGAAATGAACAGCTTCCTACAGCTACGGTTGATAAGGACTCACTTGTGGGAGAAGAGACCATAGAGCTTGGTGTTGAAGCTTTTCAGAATATAAAAGGTGTTGCGGGCGACATAGCATCTGACAGTATAAACGCAGGTGATTATTTGGCAAGGGTTACCGGAATAAAGGAAGATACTCAGGGATACTATAAGCATTATATAATTCCGGAAGCTTCGGACTCATTTGAATATACCATCCTTAAGAAGAAGGTTTCAGTTACTGCTGAGGATGAGGAAAAGATTTACGGTGATGCTGATCCCGCTTTGGAATATGAAGTAGATGGACTTTTGGAAGGCGTGGATCCTGAGGGTATATTTACCGGAAAGCTTGAAAGAGAAGCAGGTGATGATGTTGATGAATATGAAATCAGTCAGGGTACGCTTGCAATCAATCAGGAAAAGAATCCCGTAAACTACGAGCTTGACGAAGATGATTTCACTGGAGCAACATTTACCGTTAAGCCGAGAGAACTGAGTATTAAGTGGTCCGACCTGAAGCCGGTATATAACGGTGAAGATCGGCTCCCGTCAGCGGAGGCAACAAATCTTGTTACAGCTGATGAAGGTAAGGTAGTACTTGAAGTAGGACTCGATGAGGGACAGGATGCGAGC
>CACYCJ010000204.1 GCA_902772925.1 uncultured Lachnospiraceae bacterium | reverse complement strand
TGTAACCTTATTAATCTTTGGACCTTGCAACTGTTCCATGCTTAAACCTCTCTATATTACTCATAATAATAAAAAAACTAGCATGGGTCCAGCGGCAGTTAATTCCAGCTTAAAAATTCAGAACATTTCACCCCATATGTGCAACTCGATAAAGTCCCACGATGTCTTCCGCGGCAAGTTCCCACGTAAAGAAACCATCGATGTAAACACCGTAGATGACATTGTTTTTATTTATCTTATAGGTGTTAAAGGGAAGCATTCCCAGGGCACCTGAATAGGGATAGGCATTCACATCGATCAGTTCCCACCATTCAATCATATCCGTGCACGCTTTCCCTTCACCCATTCTTTCCAGAACGGAAAACTCGAAAGCTGCTGCAATGCTTTCTTTTGCAATTTGCGCATTATTGGCGCTATAGTGCCAATTTATATGATGTGAAACGCAATCCAGATAATGGTATGCATGGAAGAATTCATGTGCAAGTACACCGTTTAGAATATGGTTTTTATCGTAGCCTGCCCTGTTTGAATACTCCTCTATTGCTTTTCTATAAAGAACGATCTTGAAGGGTTTGGAGTAGAATTCCCCCAATAAAGGACACGAAAGGCAGAGCGTGTCCTCTTCCATCCATCTGTCATCAATATATGGGTATCGTGATCTGCCCCAATCTCCCCATCCGTTGTATTTGCGCTGAGGATGAAACTTCTCTTCCTCAGACTCTTCCCTGCGCCTCTCGTTATAAGGATCCTCTTCCTCCGAAATCCCTGAGAGTTTATTTCGAAGTTCCGTTGGCAAACAATCCTTTAATCTTTTGGGATCCCCCTCCCTTTCCAGTTTCTTGTAATAATCAAGGATTCGGTCACTCTTCTTGATTCTGTACTCAACCCTTTTCATTTCATCCGAAATCTCGATTTTAAGCTTGTGAAAGTCCAAGATGGGTTGATTGTTTCGGATGAAAGATTCCACTTCTTGACGATATAGTTTTACTATTGTTTGAGTAGTAAGAGTATCTAATTCTCCCAGGCTCAAGCTCGAAAAATCCAGAATTTCAAGATACATGGTAACCCCTCCTTGATAGTCTTTATGACGCTACCGCCTATAACATGAACAGAAAAAATCACCCTATCGTACGAAGTATTTGGGTCTCCGGATCATATTCACACAAATGTATTTTCCCCAACAAGTGATGATTGATCCTATAGTAGTATTCAGCGATACTCTCTGTTCTCCTTGGATGATTCGACTTCACCATGACAATATATTTCTCATATGTGTCCGGTAAAAAGGTCAGATAGAAAGCCGCCTCATTTGTGAAACCCATTTTTGAACTTGGAACATTTCCTGTGGATGTCCATGTGTAGCATTTACACTCAACAGCAATAGTCCCATCTGCATCGACCACATCAAACTTATGATCCTTTGGGGGATCACCTATCGATATTTTTTTATCGATAATGAATTTCCGATGATAGTGATTGGTAAACCATTTGCAGATTGTCTCCTGAAACTTTGCACCCGTCTTCGGATTATCAGCATTACTCATGTTAACTCCTTATTCGGCCTTCACCAGCCTCACTTCGATTGCGTTGATGACGTCTCTGTCAACGTTGGTCTCTTTAAAATCGAAGTAATAGGTTTTGTATTCGTTGGTCATGTTGTGGATGTTGGTTTCCAGGCGATACGTCTCCCATAAATCAAAATATGCCAGGATGGATTCCTTCCTCCCAAGAACGACATAACCGCAGTGTTGCTCTTCACTGCCCAGATAATCCAAGTCCTGTGCGCCCTCTATCTGTGCGCCGGGATCTGACAGAACATTTGTCAAAACTTTTCGGAACAGCTGCGCCTGCGGATCCTTTCTGACTTCTTCGAAACAGTCCCAGTAGTGATTTTCGAAAGGCAGATATTTGCCTTCTTTAAAGGGGAAGAAACCGTTTTCCTTTATAAGGGTCTTGATGGCTTCCGCCATGGCGCTTTTGGCCTCTTCAAAGGTTTGAAAAAGCCGGATTTCTTCCTTGTCCGTTGTCAGGCTATCCCAAAACTTAAGGAGGCTCAGATCCTCCTTCTCTCTCCTCACAACGGTGGTCAGGACATATTTCATTTCGCTCATAACTCCCCCATCATATGCTTTTTTGTCTACGTTCTTGTACGGGTTTCCCGTCATGACGGCCCTTGCTATTTGTTTAATTGTACCACTTTTTGTCACTGATTTTCAAAGCTTTTCGCCTATATTTATAATCTACTGCTCTCTCAGATCCGTGTATAGTATACCGAGAGCGATGTACCAAAAACGGCGCACCCGTTTGGGTGCGCCGCCGGAACAGACTACATATGTATTCAAATGATTGCATTTGTATTTTCTGCGTGCTATACTATGAAAGGCGGATGAAAC
>CACYCJ010000203.1 GCA_902772925.1 uncultured Lachnospiraceae bacterium | reverse complement strand
TTGGGATTTTGACTTTGTAGCATGGGGAGATCTTGAGTATTTTAATGACAGGGTTAATGGCTTCAACAATACTAAAAATATATGGAGTACGAGGCTTAAGGATGATCCCGAGTTTTGTGAGGCGCTTGCCGGTCGTTGGACCGATGTCGAAGCCATACTGGAAGAAATAGTAAAGGATGGCGGACTTCTTGACAGATATTATGATGAGATGCGCATCTCCGAAAGCTATAATTATGAGCTTTGGGGTTATTACCAGACTGCCTGTGAAACTTACAAGGAAGAGGTTGATGATCTAAGGAATTGGATAATAAACAGAAGAAAATGGGTAAATGATAATTTTGATGATCTAACCGATCTGAAATACACAGTAACCTACATGGCTCAGAATAAGGTGTATAAGACTGAAGATGTTATGAAGGGAACAGCACTCCAGAGTCTTCCCAAGGCACCGAAGATAAAGGGAAAGGTCTTTATCGGATGGTATACAAAGGATGGCGAGAAATATGAAATCCCCGAAGGTGAAGACAATTCGAACTACTATAAAGATGATTTTACACTCTATGCTAAATATGTAAACAGAAAGGACGTTGTCCTTGCTACGGATATTTATTTTCAGCATTCCGCTCTGGCATTAGCACTGGGAGGGGAACCATTTAAGTTGGAATACGCGACATATCCTGCTGATTCTATAGTTACTGATATTATCTGGTCCAGCTCCGACGAGAATGTTGCAACGGTAGATGAAAACGGTAAAGTAACATTTGTTAACGAAGGAAAAACTGTAATTACCGCAACTCTCGAAAACGGACATTATGCATCCATCAAGCTTATGATATATAAGGATGCTAAGGATGAAGAGAAGTATCAAGTGAAATCTATGAAACTCGAAAAGAGTATTGTGCTTTATGTCGGGGAATATAAGCAGCTTCTTCCTGTCTGCGATCCCGAATATAACTGCTCGGCATTCATATATCTTATGGCGGATGACAGTATAGCGACAGTGGATGATTTCGGAGTTATAACCGGCGTGAAACCCGGAGTTACAACTTATGAGGTGGGCAGCTATTCACTTCCGGATACTGTAAAATGTAAAGTGACCGTACTTGAAAAGAAGGATGATCCCGATGTTGATAAAGCGGTTGTGATGTATCGTCTCTATAATCCTAACTCCGGAGAACATTTTTACACAGGAAGTGTTAAGGAAAAAGAAGATGTGATCGCAGCAGGCTGGAAAGATGAAGGGGTCGCATGGAAGGCACCTAAGACCTCCAAAACACCGGTCTACAGATTATACAATCCAAATGCAGGTGATCATCATTATACTGTCAGCGAAAAGGAAAAGAATGATCTTGTAAAAGTCGGCTGGAAATACGAAGGAATAGGCTGGTACAGCGATGACAACAAGGGAGTAGCTATTCAAAGGCTTTATAATCCTAACGCAATAGCAGGATCGCATCACTTTACAGTCAGCATTCCGGAAAAGGATAATCTTGTGACGGCAGGCTGGAAATATGAAGGAATAGCTTGGTATGGAAAGGAATAATATTTGGGAATGAAATTGACATTGATATAAAAAATGTTATAATGTCCTTAACGAAGTAGCCGAGAGAGTGACTGCACCTCACTCGTTCCGGCGAAAATATAAGTTGATAAGTTAAGCCGTTCTACTCGTCGGAGACAGGACGGCTTTTCTTATGATTCGAATAAAGCTTGATTAGTTCTATCACAAGAAATCAAGCAACAGTCTGTTGCACTTTTGGCTTAAAATAAGGCTTGACAGACCAATGAGGGGTGGGTAGAATGGTTAAGTGTGAGGCAGAGAACTTGTGAAGCGGGAGGATAAAATGTCAGGAAAACGTTTAAAATTACTCTGGATTGTTATCAAGGATACAAAAGCAGATAAAATTTTATATTCATTTTTGGTGTTTGTTTTTGCGTCGGCTGCTCTTATCTGGCTTTTTGATCCGAACATCGAATCATACGGTGCGGCTCTCTGGTATTGTTATTCGGTGATTTCTACCGC
>CACYCJ010000202.1 GCA_902772925.1 uncultured Lachnospiraceae bacterium | reverse complement strand
GCTCACGCACGATAACTTAGATATAGACGATATAGATGTTTGGAACTCTATCAGGGATAATACTGTTGGGATATTCCAGTGGGAAGGATCTACCGGTGACCGTTATATAAAGAAACTGATGTCAGATGAGAACATAAAAAAGCTGAGTGAGTTTAATAAAAACTTGGACAGGATGACTCTTCTTACTATTGGCAACTCAGCTATTCGTCCTGCCGGTGCATCATATCGTGATGATCTTGCTAATGGTGTGGTAAGAAGTAGTGGCAACGAAGCAATTGACGAGTTCCTTAAACCTACATTTGGTTACCTTGTGTTTCAGTGTCAGATCATAGAGTTCCTGAATCAGTATTGTGGATTCACTATGGGTGAGGCTGACGTCGTAAGAAGAATGTTTGCTAAAAAGACAGGCACTGAGAGCGTGCTGCCGGTAATAAAAGACGGTGGATATCTTAATGGCAATGAAGCACATTATATAGACGGCTTTATCAAAACCATGAAAGATAAATACGATATGCCTAAGGAAGAAGCTGAAGAAAGTATAACCGCTTTTCTGCAAGTTATTTTAGACGCATCAGATTATCTGTTTTCAGTTAATCATAGCCAGCCTTATAGCTATGAAGGATACGCATGCGGATGGTTGCGCTATCATTATCCACTGCAGTTTCTTACATGCGCTTTAAATATCTGTAAGGACGATGCCGAAAAGACACAAGCCTTAATTCAATATGCTAAGGATCAGGGTATTAAAATCCTTTCTCCTAAATTTAGGTTCTCTTTGGGAGATTATACTTTTGATGAGGGAGAAAACGTTATATACAAAGGCATTGCCAGTGTGCCATTCATGTCTGATAAAATTGCAGAGAATTTATATGCCATGCGTGATAATCAGTATGAGGATTTTGTAGATGTTTTATATGATATCAAGGAAAGAAAGGCTGCAGATGCTAAACAAATTAAGATACTTATACAACTAGATTATTTTTCTGAGTTTGGCAGTATCAATGATCTTTTAGATATAAAGGATAAGTGGGAACTTTATCAGGGTAGAAAGACATTAAAAAAAGAGGTTGATTGCAATGTATTTGGCATGGACAATATTAAACGTCATGCGGGAAAGGATACAAAAAAACAATTCTCTGACGTTGATATCAAAGGAATACTCAAGGAGTGGTCAATAAATAAAGATCATATCCAGACTCTGCCGTTTGATAAGATAGATTATGAAAGAGAGTATCTTGGGTATATTGTAACTACAGATCCTACCGTTAAGGCCGGATATTGGTATGTGGTTTCAGTAGAAGGATACAGTAGGAATATCCTCACGCTCTATCAAATTAATAATGGCGAGTCAGATAGAGTTAAAATTGACAAGAATTATACCGTCAGAGAAGGTGACGTTATCCATATACTTGAATATGATGATAATCGTCCTAAGTGGCAAAAAGTAGGAGAGGATCCGGTAACACATAAGCCTCAATTTAAAAAGACTGGCGAGACTGAACGTGTGATTAGTAAAATTGCCCCTGTAACCAGACACAAAAAAGCACTTGACATAGTAACAGAAATGTGATATATTAAATAGAAGGAGAAAATTATGTCCGAAAATCGCAACTGCCCCAATTGTGGAGCACCATATGATGTAGGATTAAGCAAGTGCCCTTATTGCGGGACAAGTTATTTTGATCTAAGCTGCTTGCAAATAGGGAACGAACCTTTTTACTTAAAGATTAAGGATTCCGCGAGAGGTATTGTATTCACACAAAAATGTTATTTGAAAAATGTGGATGTTTCAATAGAATCTCATAATACATATGTTGATAGTCCACTTGGATACAAACCATTTGCTATGTGTACTAGTCGTGATTTGACAATGGATTTAAGTCTTGAGGCTGTTGCTGAAAATGATAAACTTATGACAGTCATAAAGGAGGAAGTATGAAACCAATTAGTGAATATGATTTTAGAGAGATAGTGGGGAAGTTCGTAATTATAACTAACGATTTTATTAAAAGAAAATATAACACTCCGCAAATTGCGTATTGCTATATAGACCCTGAGGCCGGTATTTCATTTCGTGGGTTAGGATTATACAAAGAAGGTAATATAGAAATATTTGATAATGAAGTTGTTATTTCTAGATATGACGAAACTATATCTTTGGATTTTTTTAATTCTCCCACGTATGAAATGAAAAATATCGCTAAAGATATAGATAATAATATCCCAGAGTGGTTAATTACTCTGCGTAACAAAACAGAATTTGATAAGTACAGATCAAAAGCTTTTCCGGATGATGTTTTAATTCCTGTTAGGCATATAACAGAAGATAAGAGACTTGTGCAAGAATGGCTTTGGGTTAGAAAAAAAAAAAAAAAAAAAGATATACTAACTGGACTAACAATTGAAGATGGGAAAGATATTCCTAAGGGATCTTTGGTGATAATCAAAGATATAATGATGAATGGATATGATTTCATGTCCATAACATATGAATTATTTGAATATTATGGAGGTTAATTTATGTCTAAAAAATATTCGACTAAAAAAATTAAACTTGTAAGTAGTGTTATGAAAGTTAATTCGGAAGCATTAGAAGAACTTTCTAATGGTCTCGGCGAGGATGAAAACGTAGAGGAGCTAGTAGCATTAGCTAGGCAGCATGCAGAAATAGTTGGAGCAAATGCTGCTAACAATTTTATCTTTTCACCTCTGTGCAATGTAATTATTCCTACGCCCAACTATAATCCTCGTAGTGATGCTGCGAAGTATGGCGTCACTAATAATAAGATTGACACAATTACAATTCACCACATGGCCGGCAATCTTACCGTAGAAACTTGTGGCAATATGTTTGCTAAGACAAGCAGACAGGCAAGTTCTAACTACGGAATAGGTACTGACGGACGAATTGGTGGCTATTGTGGTGAGGAAAATAGAAGTTGGTGTTCGTCTTCAAAGTATAACGACTTCCGTGCTATTACCATTGAGGTCGCAAACGACACACTCGCTCCTACATGGACTGTATCTGAAGCTGCACTTACATCACTGTATAATCTGCTTGTGGATATTTGTAAGCGTAATGGTATTCAGAGATTGATTTGGTCAGAAAATAAGAGCGATAGAGTTAATCATGTTAATGGCTGCAATGTCACATATCACTGCGACTATGGAAAAACTGCATGCCCCGGCCCCTATTTTAAGACTATTATGCCTAACGTCATTACCGTGGTGAATAATCTTCTTGGTGCAAATCCTACACCCGCACCAGCTCCCACACCAGTTCCCAGTCTTCCAGCTGGCACCCCTGATCCCTATGCCGATTATTCAAAGGCTACTTGGGATTTTTTCAGGATCCTTGGTATGAATGAATTTGGATGTGCCGGTATTGTAGGTAACATTTCTATGGAGAGTGCTATCAGACCCAACAATCTTCAGAATAGTTTTGAGAAGAAACTTGGATTAAACGATGATCAGTATACTGCTAAGGTTGATAATGGCACTTATACCAATTTTGTTAACGATGGTGCCGGATATGGTCTTGCACAATGGACATACTCTACAAGAAAGAAGGGATTACTTGATTTCGCAAAACAATGTAAAATGTCAATTTGCGATATCAATCTTCAGCTTACATATCTTGCTCAGGAGCTGCAAACTAAGTATAAGGGCGTATGGGATAATCTCATGAAGGCAACATCCGTACTTGAGGCAAGTAATATAATGCTTCTTCAGTTTGAGAAACCCGCCGATCAGAGTGTGGCTAATCAGCAGAAGAGAGCAGCATGTTGTCAAGGATATTATGACAAGTTCAAGGGATCCGCTGTAACCACAGTATTTCCT
>CACYCJ010000201.1 GCA_902772925.1 uncultured Lachnospiraceae bacterium | reverse complement strand
CATTATTCTACTAAAAAAAGCGTCTTATTGAAAGACGCTTTTTTATCAATCGCTTAAGTGCTCCATTCCCATGCTGAGTATCTGCTGAACGTGTTCGTCATCCAGGGAATAGAAAATGATCTTGCCTTCTCTTCTGAACTTCACCAGCTTGGCGTCCTTCAGGACTCTGAGCTGATGACTCACGGATGACTGTGACAGATTCAATATCTGGGCTATATCGTTTACGCATAGTTCTCCATCCATAAGTGAATAGAGTACTTTTATTCTTGATGAATCGGCAAATATCCTGAAAAGATCCGAAAGATTATACAACTCTACCTCTGAGGGCATCGTTTCCCTGACCTTCTTTACCGTATCGGCATGCGCCGCAAGAAATTCATTTGTTTCACTGTTTTCCGCCATGGAATCTGTCTCCTGTTCTATATTTGCCGCCGGTCTTTTGCCGGCTTTATCGTCTAATTGGCAGCCTCGGTAAGAAATCTGTATGCATCCTCATATTTCTTATATCTGATCTCATCCTTCTCTGATGCATTTCTTATCCTTGACCTGTCCATATTATGCTTCAGATCGCTGAGCTTAACCTTTCTGGCAATCTCGTTGCTTTTCAACCTTTTTACATAGTCCGCATATGAAATGCCGTCTTCGTGTGTAAGAAGTCTTACAGCCTCAAGCTGTTCTTCCGTGAAGCCTTCTTTCCGGAGGTCATCTATCGTCATATCGGTATCTTCCACAACATCATGAAGTATGGCCGCAACCGTCTCGTCCTCAGTTTCCATGGATTCCGCCACATGCAGAGGATGCGTAACATAAGGGATCCCGCTTCTGTCAAAGCTTCCTTCGTGCGCCTTAAATGCAATTTTTATGGCCTTTATAGTAAGATCTGTATAAATCAATATGGCACCTCCATGATAAGGACAGCCAATGCTTCCTCAAGTCCGTTACTGCTTCTCTTCAAATTTTTCCTGCTGTGATCTTATAAGCTCCTCATCATCAAAATAATTGATCTGCATAGCCTCTCTTACTTCGGCAAGCGTTTTGGCAGCTTCGGCTTTTGCAGCCTCCGTACCCTTCTTAAGGATATCATACACACCCGCAATATCCTTTTCATATTCCTTTCTTCTTGCCTGTATCGGTTCAAGCTCCTGCATTATCACATTATAAAGGAACTTCTTAACCTTTACATCGCCAAGTCCGCCTCTTCTGTAATGCTCCTTCATTTCATCAAGGTTAGCGTAATCGGGACAGAATTTTTCAAAATCAGAGGGCTTGGAAAATGCGTCGAGATATGTAAATACGCTGTTACCCTCAACAGTACCCGGATCCGTTACCTTAATGTGATTGGGATCGGTGTACATATTCATTACCTTCTGTCTGATATCATCGGGTGTATCCGAAAGATAAATGCAGTTTCCGAGGGACTTACTCATTTTAGCCTTTCCGTCGGTTCCGGGAAGTCGGCAGCATACAGAATTCTCGGGAATGAGTGCCTCGGGTTCAACAAGCACCTCGCCGTAGGTGGCATTAAACTTTCTCACTATCTCTCTTGCCTGTTCAAGCATAGGAAGCTGATCCTCACCTACGGGAACAGTAGTAGCCTTAAATGCAGTTATATCGGATGTCTGGCTGACAGGATATGTAAAGAAGCCTACAGGTATACTCGTCTCGAAGTTTCTCATTTTGATCTCTGTCTTTACGGTAGGATTTCTCTCAAGCCTCGAAACGGTAACGAGGTTCATATAATAAAATGTAAGCTCGGTGAGCTCCGCAACCTGCGACTGGATAAACATATTTACCTTTTCCGGATCAAGTCCGCACGACAGGTAATCCAGCGCCACCTCAATAATATTCTCCCTGATCTTTCCGGGGTTGTCGAAATTATCGGTAAGAGCCTGTGCGTCAGCGATCATGATAAAAATCTTTTCATATTCTCCGCTGTTCATAAGCTCTACTCTTCTTTTTAACGATCCGACATAGTGTCCGAGATGAAGTCTTCCGGTAGGTCTGTCTCCGGTAAGAATGATCTTGCCCAATGTATTGTCCTCCATTAATCATTATAATATCTTTTCCGCAATCATAGCCTCATGCTTTCCATAAGCTCTAATTTACGGAACCGGTTTGCAAGCTTGAATATTATTTAAGCCGGCATCACACAACCTATAATAATAAATTCAAACCATTTTTTTATCAACTGTTTTATGAACTTCTTTTCATATTTTCATATCATAAACAATAGTTATCATATATAGTCAGGTTTATTTATGATACGGTTCTCCGTTTATGATCCGACAGCTTCTGTATATCTGTTCCAGAAGGATAACTCTCATCAGCTGATGAGGAAATGTCATTTTTGAAAAGCTGAGAGAGAAATCCGCTCTTTCAAGCACCCGGTCATGCAGTCCGAGAGAACCGCCGATTACAAATGTAATGTGACTCACTCCTTTTATTGTCAGCCTTTCAATCTCCGCAGCGAGCTGAGTTGACGACAACTGCTTACCCTCTATCGCAAGCGCGATGACATAAGAATCCTCCTTAATGTGAGAAAGCAATCTCTCTCCCTCGATGTATTTTATCTTATCTTCAAGCGCTTCACTCGCGTTATCGGGAGTTTTTTCGTCCTGAACCTCTATTATCTCCAGCCGGACATATCTTCCCAGTCTTTTGGAGTATTCATTTATCATTTCTCGGAAGGAGCTTTCCTTAACCTTTCCGACAGCCGCAATAGTTATCTTCATATCTTTATTGCTTTCTTTACCGTTTATTCCGTAATGCTTTATTATTTGTCTCCTTCAGAATCGTCCTTGGGCATATGAAGCATAAGCCACTCACAGATATCGTTATAAACAATATCTCTGTCGATCTCATTGATTATCTCGTGTCTCATTCCATCATATAAAGACAGCTCAACATCCTCGATTCCGGCATCATTACATTGATCATAAAACTTAATAACGCCCTTTGACATATTTCCGACGGGATCTTCTGTTCCCGAAGCTATAAGCATGGGAAGCTTTTTAGGTATCTTTGCAATATTCTTCTTATCACATACATACTGCACAGTTGTAAGCAATGCCTCATATCCGTTGAGTGTAAATGTAAATGTGCATAAAGGATCACTGTAATACTTCTTTGCAATTTCGGGATCTCTTGTGATCCATGTATTTGTATGATCCTTACCGGTAAGATCAAATCTGAGATAAGGCGATGTGTGAGTCATATTTTCTATCAGCCTGCTTCTGTAATGCCAGCCGTATCTTTTCGCAAGCCCCCTTATCATCACAAGCCCGGCGGAGGTTGTGGCAGCATCCTCACTTCCGGTTCCCGTAAGGATAACCCCGTTTATATGTTCGCCGTATTTCACGATATATTTTCTCATCAGATATGAGCCCATGCTGTGTCCGAGCATAAAATACGGAATTCCGGGATACTGGCCGGAAACAATGAGCCTGAGACGGTTCATATCATAAAGCATTTTATTGGCAGGGTTATCTAGTGACATAAATCCGTATTCATCTTCGGAATCAACGGATTTTCCATGTCCGAGATGATCATTTCCGGTTACCACAAAGCCTTTTTTGCAAAGATATTTTGCAAAGTCGTCATACCTGTCAATGTATTCGATCATGCCGTGTGTGATCTGAACCACTCCTACAGGCTCGCTTTCGGGAGTCCATATAATGGCATGGATATCATTTTTTCCGTAACTTGATTTATACTTGATTGATTTTTTCATCCTTAGGCCTCCTTGAAATAATGTATGTGCATCCTCCGGAGCAAACAGCCCGCACAAAGGTCGGACTCTGTCCGTGATATAAATAATATGCAGGTTCCGACAAAGCTTCTTAAAGCTTTTGTTTGAAAAGTACCTGCATATCATTTATGATGCACGGTCTGTGAAAACATCACATCCGGTATTATTTTACACACTCAGCATAGCGAGCTGCAACCTTGTCCCAATCAACCACATTAAAGAACTGATCGATGTAGTCTGCCCTGAGATTCTTATACTTAAGATAATAAGCATGCTCCCATACATCAAGACAGAATATAGGCTTGTTTCCGGTTCCGAGAGAAATGGGATTATCCTGATTTCCTGAATTTGATGCAACAAGGTTTCCGTCTTTATCAACGGAGAGCCATGCCCAGCCCGAACCGAACTGTCCTACTGCAAGAGCCTTAAGCTTAGCCTTCATATCTTCAAAGCTTCCGAAAGCTTCATTTACCTTCTCTGCAAATTCACCCGTGGGAACACTTCCCTTTGCGGGGCTTAAATTTGCGAAGTAAAGGTTGTGGTTATAATATCCGCCGCCGTTATTTCTGATTCCGTTTCTTGCGGCAATATCTGTAATGCTTTCAAGCGACGAAAGGATTTCCTCTACGCTCTTTCCTGTAATGCCCTGCTCCTCCAAAAGTCCGTTAAAGGTCTTTGTGTAGGTTGCGTGATGCTTTCCGTAATGAGTCTCCATTGTAAGAGTATCGATATAGGGCTCCAATGCGTCAAATGAATAATCAAGTTCTACCTGTTTAAACATAAATGTAACCTCCTTTTTTAT
>CACYCJ010000200.1 GCA_902772925.1 uncultured Lachnospiraceae bacterium | reverse complement strand
ATCTTTCAACCGGTTGTGACTCACATGTCCGGCTCAAAAGTACAAAGAATTTTTGAAATACGCAAGAAAAATACGGATTAAGTTTAACACCTCATGAAGCTGAACATCACTCGTAAAAAGAAAACTGAAAGCATCTCTGTTGAGAATAATCGGGTGAATGAAATCCGTAAAGAAACCCAACTGGACCTTAATCTTGAACTATCAGATTTCCCACTGTTTTTTGATAACGCTGTTTCATGCCTTGGAACCACAATCCTCCTATTATACTTATTTCACCCCTGCTCAAATGCTAACCATTCTCATAAGCCTTCTCGTGATGGGATTATGGAGTGGAGTTACGTTTAGGTCTGTAGAGAGGTTTTGCCAAGTACTTGTCGTTGTAGGAGTTGTGCAGAGTATAAGTGTTTTCATTTCGGCAGTTAATCCGGGATTCCAGGCTTTTATTGCGGAACATTTCCTTTATGAGGGATTTGCAGATAAGGCCGATGCTGCATTTGCTAATGGGATGGACTTGGCCAGATCACCCGGAATAGGCATTGCCTGGAGTAGCGGCTCTTTGGTTTTGGCGTATTGCTGCTTTGCACTGGTGTCGTTGAAGATGGAGTATAGAATCAGTGCCATTTGGTTTGGGACCATTTTTGCACTAATAGCAGGTGCGACTGCGCTTATGGGGCGATCAGGACTTTTGGTTGAAATAGGATTATTGGCGTATTTCGGGTTGTCAACTGGGAAGGTAAAAGGCGTTTTTTCAATGTTGCTAGTAGCTCTCATTGGTTTTTTTGTTTTTAATCAGATAATGAACCAGTTGGATCCAATTGTGGCTGAAGCGACACAACGATGGATGTTTGCGTTCTTAGACAGTGACAAGGTTGGGCATACAAATGAAGGAATTCTTAAAGGAGGGTTCCCGGAGTTCTCTTCACAGTTTATTTTTGGAACAGGTGTCACGTATGGCAGATATGGGAATTACTCATTCTATGCAGATTCCGGCTATATTAAAAGTTATACTTCTATCGGAGTGGTCGGCATGGTGTGCTACTATTTAGGATTCTTGTATCTCATTTTCTCTGCACTGCCTAAGAAGCTTCCGAAAAAGAAGAAGATTTTTTTATGGGTGGCCATTGCCGCGTTGTATATTATGGAATATAAAGAACCCTTTATGGGAGGGTTTATATATACCTGGATAATTTTATCTTTTGGATTATTGTGGAATAGAGAACAAAGATTAGCATTGTATGAAAATTCTGATAGCGGGCGATTATGTGCCAAGAAACAGACTAGCACCGTTGGTTAAGGCTGGCAGCTACGACCTCATATTTAGAGAAATAAGAGAAATTGTATCTACTGCGGATTATTCTTTTGTGAATTTTGAGAGTCCGGTAGTGGAAAAAGACAACATGCCGATTAGCAAGTGCGGCCCCAACCTGCACTGCTCAAGGAAATCGGTAGATGCTATTAAATATGCAGGTTTCAAGTGTGTGACACTTGCTAATAATCATATCCGGGATTTTGGCGACAGCGCGGTTAAAAGTACAATGGAAACATTAAGGGAACAAGGTCTGGATTATGTGGGTGCAGGAAATGATCTGGTTGAAGCGGCTAAAGTGTTGTATAAGGAGATCAAAGGGGAAAGATTGGCTGTAATAAATTGCTGTGAGAATGAGTTCTCTATCGCTTCTATGGGACAATCTGGAGCAAATCCTTTAAATCCTATACATCAGTATTATGCTATTCAAGAGGCAAGGAAAAGTGCAGATTATGTAGCGATTATTGTCCATGGTGGACATGAGCACCATCAGTTGCCCAGCCCCAGAATGCAGGATACATACAGGTTCTTTATTGATGCAGGGGCTGATATTGTTGTTAATCATCATCAGCATTGCTTCAGTGGTTATGAGATATATAAAGGGAAGCCGATTGTGTATGGAACGGGTAATTTCTGTATGGACAAAGACCCTATTAGAATAGGACAGAAGTGGAACTATGGCTATATGGTGTTATGGGACACGGAAAAGGGGGACTCTATAGTCTTGATACCATACGAACAATGTGGGAAGTCTTCTTCTGTTCATCTGTTAGAAAGAAGTGCATTTGATGAAGAACTGCAGAGGTTAAATGCAATTATTGTTGACCGGAAGGAACTAGAGAAGCGAACGGATGGGTATTATGCTCAGTCTATGGCAACAATTCAGGGTGTGATAGAACCCATACAGAATAGAATTATAGCAGGACTACAGCGTCGCCATCTTCTTCCATCCCTAATAACAAAAAAATGGCTGCTTAAATTGCAGAACTATGTTCTCTGCGAAGCTCATCGGGATAAGATGGAATATTATTTCAAAAATAAACAATAATAAAGAGATATGCATTTAAGATCTTTGACACGCCCGACTTACCTTTTGTCGATAATTATGATGAAATGTAATTGGCTATTTCCTACAAAACTTTATTTGAAGTGGCTCTTCAGGTTGAGAATGGGGTATAAACTTGACTTGAAAAACCCAAAGACATTCAGTGAAAAGCTTCAATGGCTTAAATTATACAACAGGAAGCCAGAATACACTCAGATGGTTGACAAGGCTGCCGTGAAGGATTATGTAGCCAAGATACTGGGGAAAGAGTATATCATTCCTACTTTGGGAATATGGAATAAGCCTGAGGATATTGATTTTGAGAGCCTGCCAAACCGGTTCGTGCTCAAGACTACCCACGGGGGGGGGTCTGCAGGAGTTGTTATATGCAAGGACAAGTCTACTTTTGACTGTAAAAAAGCGATAAGAAGTCTCAACAAGAGCATGAAGCAGGACATCTCGCGTGAATTGAAAGAATGGCCCTATAAGAATGTGGTACATCGGATTATTGCAGAGGAGTATGTGGAGTCCCGTCCTGACGTGGATGAATTGCCAGACTACAAGGTGTTTTGTTTTAATGGTAAGCCGAAATTCTGTCAGGTTGTAACAGGAAGAATAAAAGGAGAACCATGTTTTGACACCTTCGATTTGGGGTGGAAGCATCAACCCTTTAGAGAGCCGAAAAAATATCCAAATGCCGACCCTCTTCCACAGAAACCACTGCATTATGATGAAATCCTAAAGGCTGCGGAAAAACTTGCAGGCAATAATGAGTTCTCCCGCATTGATTTTTATGAGATTGGGGATAAGATTCTTTTCGGAGAGATAACATTCTTCCCCACAAGTGGAATGGGAGGATTCGATCCCGAGGACTACGATCTTTTGTTAGGTAGAATGATTACACTTCCTGGAACCAAACGGGGGGGGGTAATTCTTAAGCTCGAAAAAAGTGGAGACGTTGAGATACAAGGCCTAGGGCTAACAGACTATAAGTTCTATTGCTTTGATGGAAAGGTAAAATACTGCGAAACAATTAGCGGAAGGTTTACCAAAAAACAGATAGATTTCTTTGACTTAGATTGGAATCATCAAGATTTTACATTTGACGGTTATGACTTTGCAGACGACCGACCCCAAAAACCTGCTTGTTTTGATAAACTGGTTGAAGTGGCTGGTGTACTTTGTAAAGATAAGCCTTATTCTAGAATTGATTTATATGTTGTAGGCAATAAAGTATATTTCGGTGAGATAACATTCTTTCCCGCCTCTGGTTTTAGAGGGTTCCATCCTGACGAATGGAACATTCGCCTTGGCGATTATATACAATTGCCTAAGGACATGTGAAATTCGAGAAGTTTAACTGTTAAACGTAAAAGAAGATGGAATATAAAGAAGAAGCTATCAAGCTAATTGAATCAAACAAAATTTCTACAACGGAAGTTGGTGATGTGTTAGGTAAGACTGGTCAGATTGAAGGAGTACGACCTTTGGTTCCTGGGATGTTCAAGGCTGGAGAGGTGAAGTTTATTTACGCTATCAATAATAGCAATTATGAGGTTCATCAACAGTTGGCAGAATCAGAAGACATAGAAGGTAAAATTCTGTTTGTCTATAATGTTAATTGTGACCGATCTGTATTCGGAGATTTAGTCAGTAAATATATTCTTCTCTACAAGAGAGCCAAGGCAATTGTGATAAATGGCAAGCTGCGGGACGCTCATACACTTGTTAAAGAGAAATATCCGATTTGGCTGCAAGATGTTAGCCCCATTGGGTGCGTGAATAAGCTGAATGGCCCTGCCATAGACAAGCAGTTGTATAAGGAACTGAGAAGTAAATATGACGAATCAATTATGGTTTGTGATGACAGTGGTGTAGTGATGATTCCTAAGGAAAAAATTAATGAAGAGCTGATAAACAAACTAAACTTTATTGAACTTCAGGAGGACATCTGGTTCTATTGTGTCGATACTTTGAAAATGTCAACGTTTGATACTGTTTGCAGAAAAAAATATTTGGAGGAGGATATCCTGCCTGCGGCAATGTACGAAAAGCTCAAAGAATATCAGAAGTAAAGTACATACGTCCATATAGGAAATACATGGAATTGTTAGATGAATGAGATTTTATGGGAAGAAATGTTCTTTCAATTTTGGTTGTAACACCCGACTATCCTTTTGAAAGTGAGACAAATTATCCTTTTGTGAGAACTCTTTGCGAAGAATTTGTCAGGAAAGGACACAAGGTGACGGTGTTGTGTCCTCAAAGTATAACATCTACAATTCTTCACGGGAAGTTAAGGAGACCCACGGTAAGATATGACGCAATAGATGAGAAATCAATCACAGTCTATCAGCCATATTATATCACTGTGCCAACCAGATTTCATGATATTAACAACTGGTTGATACGCATAGGATTGAAATTGTTTTTTTTAAAGAACGTTCTGAAGCCGGATGTTTGTTATTGCCATTTCTGGAGTTCTGGATTCGCAATACTGCCTTTTGCGAAAAAACGTCATATTCCTTTATACGTCGCAACAGGTGAAAGCGATATACACTCCCTCTTCTCAACGAGGTTTGGATTCGAGCTGTTAAGAAGCTATGTTACTGGGGTAATATGTGTGTCAAGCAAAAATCGTGATGAAAGTGTAGAATTGGGACTTACTACAATTGAAAAGTGTAAAGTGTTTCCTAATGCAGTTAATGCGGAGTTTTTTCACAGGTGCGATCGTAGTGAATGCAGGAAACAACTGGGACTGCCTCTGGACGATTTTATCGTGGTGTTTGTCGGGTGGTTTATAGAGAGAAAGGGACCACAAAGAGTAGCAGCGGCGATAAATATGCTGAACGGTGTGAAAAGTGTTTTCATAGGAAAGGGGGAACAAGCACCACAATGCAAAGGAATTCTATTCAAAGGTGCTTTGCCTCATGAGGAAGTACCCATTTACTTGGGGGCTGCAGACGTTTTTGTTTTGCCTACATTACATGAAGGATGCTGTAATGCCGTAGTTGAGGCAATGTCCTGTGGCCTACCTGTCATTTCTAGTAATCTGCCATTCAACTGGGATGTGCTGAATGAAAACAATTCCATTATGATTGATCCAAACAATGTGGAGCAGATTGCTGATGCGATCAGAACCCTAAAAGATAATCCTCAGAAACGTGCAGAGCTTGCAGAAGGGGCATTAAAGACTGCAGAGAGCCTTACCATAGATAGGCGTGCTGCTGCAATTTTGCATTTCTTGTCTGGAGGTATCAAATAAACCAAGGTGAGTTCATGAAGAATATACTGCTAATAACAAGTTTGTACCCATCCGATGATTTGGCCTTGATGAACAACACTGCTGTATGTCATTACTTCGCTAAGGAATGGATTAAATCAGGGTATAATGTGAGAGTAATCCATTTATATCACATATATCCTTTCATTTACTATCCCATTCTTAAAATGATGAACAGCTATCTTGCTTCGAAAACCGGTCATGCAATCTTGGAGGCCAGGAAGACAAAGGAGCATAGTTACCATATCGATGGGATTAAAGTGACAAGAATTCCTACAAAAAAATATCGTCCTCACGGAATGTTCAGTAATGATTCCATTGCGAAAACATGTGGTAGGATTTGTGAGATACTGGATGCGGAAAATTTTAAACCTGAGTTTATTTTGGGACATTTCCTTCATCCTAGCATAGATGTTATTTCACGTTTAAAAAGTATTTATCCAAATGCGGTTTCCACCATTTCACTACATGGAGAGGAAAAGGTATTCCGTGAAGAAGTGAAACGGAATCTGGCTTCCATAGATTTGATAGGCTACAGAAGTTTTCCTATTAGAAAAGCGTTTGAGCTGTTGTATGGCGAGCTTCCATGTTTTATGTGCTTCTCGGGCGTGCCTGAAAAATTTATATCACTACCTAAGAAGTTCGATAATGGTATCAAAAGATTTGTGTTCGTTGGCTCCTTCATTGAGCGGAAATATCCTGAAGTCCTGATTCCTGCAATTCATGATGCGATGTGCGGTGAAAAAGCATTAGTTACTTATGTTGGGAGTGGAAAGCTAGAGGGAGTTCTACAAGGTTTGACGCGAGAATATGAAAAAAGTTTGACTGTTCATATTGCCGGACGGCTTCCGAGAGAGCAGGTGACGCAGGAACTTGATAATGGTGATGTATTTATAATGATAAGTAAGTCGGAGACATTTGGCCTTGTATATTTGGAGGCCATGGCAAGAGGATGCATTGTCGTGGCCTCTAAAAACGAGGGAATGGACGGCATAATCAAAGACGGAGAGAACGGTTTCCTTTGTGAAGCTGGCTGTACAAAGGAACTCACTGAGATAATCTCGAAAATAAGGAGATTGTCCAACGAGGAACTGAATGCATTGTCCGTTCGCGCCATAGCTACTGCAAAGGCGTTTTCGGACAGTATAGTAGCCAAAAGTTACATTGATGCAGTAGAATCTTTTAAGAAATAAAGAAATGGAGAGGGATCGAAAAGACAATTTACAGCGGCATTACTCCCTTTGGGAAATGTTTCAGATGGGGTGGTTCTTGTTACGTACCAAGTTATTTAACCGCAATATACGACTGATAAGGTTTCCCTTCATTGTAAGAGGAAAACAGTATATCGAATTCGGCAAAGGATTGACGACTGGATATTGGTGTCGGTTGGAAGTGTATCCTACTGATAATGATAGAAGGAAAAGACTTGTTTTTGGGAACAATATTCAAATGAATGATTTTGTGCATATCAGTGCCATCGACAGTGTGGAAATTGGCGATAATTGTCTAATGGCAGGCCATGTATATATATCGGATAATTCGCATGGCAGATATGGTATGGGGGGGGGCAGAATCATCACCAGACGAGGCACCTGACCATCGGGAGTATGTGGTTAAACCGGTCTGTATTGGGAAGAATGTTTGGCTCGGAGAAGGATGTATCGTAATGCCCGGAGTAACTATTGGTGACGGGTGTGTGATTGGGGCTCACGCTGTCGTAAATAAGGATATCCCTGCTGAGAGTATTGCAATTGGTTCACCTGCTAAGGTCGTCAAACGCTATTCTAGAGAAAACAAGTCGTGGATAAAGATGTGAAAATATAGAACATGGTGAAGCGTAATATTGATTGGATAGACTGGCTTAAGGCATTATGCATGTTTTTTGTTTACTGGGACCACGTTGGCATCTTTGGTACAAATAAAGATTTAATATCTTGGATTTATGGCCCTTTTTTCGTTAATGGCTTCTTTTTTGTTAGTGGTTATCTGATATTTAGGAAGCAGTTTTCCGAGGAAGAAATAAATCTTAGTTTCAGCCAATATCGGAGGAGAATAGTGCAAGTGGGGGGGGCAATTCCCAATATCGCGTTTAAGATTGCTATACCTTCAATTTTGTTTTCAATGTTGCTTTTTGTCCCAAGATGCATTGCTAGAAGAGAAAGTCTTGACATAATTTATTTTTTGGAAACGACAGTATTACGTGGTACATATTGGTTTACCTGTTCACTATTTGTTGCCGAATTTGTGCTGTATCTCTTGCTTCAAACAAGACAGAAGCAGATTTTGTTCTATGTGTTTATTTGTAGTTTGTTCGCGTTGTTGGGGAACTATCTTATTGATTCGCATAGTGAAATTTATGGAGACGAATACCTTCCATGGTTTTACAAAAGCGGGCTAATAGCCTCACTTTTTCTCACCTTCGGTGGATTGTTCTACGTGTTTGAAGACAAATTTGAATGTTATGTAAATTTTGTCAAGAATAAGTACTCTGTTCTTTTTCTTGTGTTATTACTATACTTAGTGGCAGATGTGTTGATTGTTAAGGTACTTAAGGTTCATTGCCCAGCTTCATGCTTAACCGGTGTTAGTCTTTTGGGGATAGTGAAGAGCCTTATGGCAATTCTTTCTATGATATACCTATGTAAGATACTAAAGAACTACAAGTTTGTAAAATTTATATCGAGAAATACTATATGCTCTTATTTCCTATCGGCAATTGTGCCATTTGTCGCTTGCAAGGTAAGTAGCATGATGTTACCCAATGGATTTGTTGCATATGTGCTCACCGTTGTTATATCTTTTTTAGTTTCCTGTTCCTTAGTGTATGTCCTTAAAAAATATTTGCCGTTTCTTTTTGATGTGAGATTAATTCTTAGAAAATAGAGAAGTTGAAAAAATAATAAAAACAAGTTTTTTTTAATCGATAGATCTATACAATTATATGATAACTGCTTCGATAGTCTTATATAATACCAGGAGAGATGATGTTGAAAAGGTGATTGGATGTGCACATGATAGTTGCATATCGCTAATCTATGTAATTGACAACTCCCCTATAGATAATCTTCGTGGCCTGGTGACATCACTTTCGGATAAAGTGTCTTATGTTCATGGGCAGGGGAATGTGGGTTATGGCAGAGCGCATAATATTGGCATACAAATGGCAAAGGAGGTTGGGAGTGAATATCATGTGGTTTTAAATCCAGATATATACTTCTCGCCCGAACTTATTTCTGCTATTGCATCATTTATGGAAAGGCATATTGATATAGGACTAGTGCTGCCAAAAGTTATTTATCCCAACGGAGATTTACAGTATCTCTGTAAACTGATGCCTACGCCATTAGATATATTTGGAAGGAGACTACTACCTCATTGGCTGATAAAAAAGCGAAATGACAGGTTTGAAATGCATCCAATGGGGTATGACAAGATTTGGAATTGCCCCATTTTGTCGGGTTGCTTTATGTTTTTAAGGATGCGGGATATTGAGAAGACTGGTGGCTTTGACGACAGGTTTTTCATGTATTTTGAGGATTTTGATTTGATGCGACGATTACATCATGTTTGTAAAACTGTCTATTATCCAAGGGTAACGATTGTGCATAATCATGCTGCAGAGCATCATACAAATAAGTTCTTATTGAAGGTTAGTATTAAAAGTGCTATTATGTACTTCAACAAATGGGGGTGGCTGATTGATGCAGAACGGAATCACACAAACAAACATGCATTTGATTTGATCAATCTAATAGAAGATGGTGAGAATCGATAAAAGCAAACAACATACCTTGCTGTTTGCTAATAGTATTGTTGTTCTTTTGATGTTAGGTATTGGGGTTGCATATCCTAACCAAACCATAAAAGCACAAAAGCTTCATGAAAAGGACGACTTGGTCGGTACAATCTTTTATGATTTGAACCCAGAAAGATTTGACTTCCAACAAAAGTGTATACACCATGATAATTTTTACAGAGAAATAACCAGGAAAGACAAGTGGAAGATAGGAGAAAACTATCATACTATTTATCCGTACTATTCACCCCGAAAAGACTATATGTCGGTTGATGATGGTTTTAGAATTAATTCGACCGTCGTTGAAACAGGTGATGAAAATTATCCGCACAAGGTCATAAGTGGCTACTTGACTAACGAGCGTAACGTAAAAATAGAAAAATCATTTAGGCTTATTCGCTCATACACTTTTTTGAAGAAGAATTTCTATATAGAAACTTCGACTCCTTCAGTCGGTAAATACGCTGAATTAGTTTTTAATTTTGATGATGAAAATAATTATGAATCCATTGAAGTGGAGGGCGTATCTTCGAATAAATCTTTGATTCGTCTTAAAAAAATAAAGAATGGCAAGGAAACCGTCGCTACGAGGTTTAAAACAACAAGGTCCTCGAGATCAATTAAAATTGCATATTTAAATAATCAGATAAGACTATACTGTGACATCTTTGATATAACCGAGGACTTACCTAAAAATACAAAGGATGTAATAGATTCCTTTGTTATGGATAGCGCAAAACCAATCGGAATATCAATTTCCAGACTTCATAGCTATGAATACAGAGTGTTTGATGTATTCACTTTTGACCCATTGAAACATGTCGTGGTTAATAATCTTCACGATGTTAACGGAACGCCATTGGGGATGTCCTCGGCTCTTGCGGAAGACTACTCATATAAATATCTGCCAACACTAAATGTATGTGGAGTGGGGAAACATCTGCCTGTTAAAGTGTCAGTAATACAGGACAGTGCTTATTTTGCTAGCACATCCGATGATATTATTTATCAATATATTAATGGTGGGTGGAAGAAAACAGACAAGAGTATTGGTGATTATGGAATGTATTTCGATGCGCTTCAAAAGAAACTATATACTTATGACTCTTCTGGGCTGGTTCTTCAGTCTCAGGGTGAACAAATTGTATATCCCGAGTATATACAGCGATTTGAAATACGCGCTGCAGACGTAACTGATTCTAGGACAGCACACTGTGAATTAGCGGATCACACAGATTTTACAATTAATAATCTGAATCTCAGGAAGCGCAAAATTTCTTTTTACACTCTACATCCTGTTAGTTTTTTGGAGGATGATCATGAACCTGGTGGAGAAGCGTTCATCCAGTTTCAAATTAGTGGCGATGCTGGAAAAATACGTATTCCATTGTTTACAATTGCATCTAAGGTCGTCGATGGCAAGGAGCGTTCCGGACGTTATCATTTGAATTGTCGCTACATATCAACAAGGCCGGTGCCCAAAAGGGCAAAATGGTCAGAACAAATTATGGGCGATAATGACGTTGACTTAGGAGAGATAGAGTATGGCAAATGGCAACATTGGGAGATTTTTGTAAAAGAAGGTTATATGCAGGAACATAACCCTTTGATGGTGGTAAAGAGGAATGGAGTAGAAGTTTATCGATCAGAGATGCCTAATACCTATAACATCCAGTCGGATGCGTATTTCAGATACGGTGTCTATAAAAGCATTTATAGATATACTAATGATCCTGCAAGAAAGAGGATTATTTATATAGCTAATTTTGAATGTACGAAATGAGAATACATTGATAGATGTATAAACTGTTTATCGATTTTGTACAGACTGTTTTATTGAGAAAAGAACATCTGACCATTATACCAGATGAGGAACAGTGGAAAGACTTATTTAAAGAAGCTCAACGGCAAGGTATTATTGGCGTGCTGGTCGATGGCCTTGAAAGATTGCCAAAAGAAGAATTGTCGCCACAGACTCTTTTGCTTCAATGGATTGGCATGTTGCAAATGATTGAGTCACGCAACCAGTTGGTGAATGAGAGGTGCAAGAAACTTCAATCGTTGTTCGAAATCGCCGGTTTCAGGTGTTGTATTTTGAAAGGTCAAGGAAATACGTTGATGTATCCGAACCCGTTGCGTCGTCAAAGTGGGGATATTGACATTTGGGTGATGCCAACGAGAATCGAAAGGCAAAAGAAAGGGCGTAGAGTGGCGCAAACGGTCACCTTCCTTGCAACGGTATGCGGAAAAGACCGTCTAAATGTAGTGTATCATCATACAGAATTTCCTATTTGGGATGATGTTGAAGTGGAAGTACACTGGAGACCGTCGTGGCGTTCATCATTATTATATAATAAAAGGATGCTGCGATGGTTCCTTGAAAAAGCCGATCAGCAGTTTTCAAATAAGGACGCAGAATCAGGTATTATTGTACCAACTTGGGATTTTAATGTCGTGTACCAATTGCAGCATATGTTCTTACATGTGCTAAAGGAGGGAATAGGGTTACGTCAGGTCATTGATTATTACTATCTGCTAAAATCGGATAATCGCGTCGGATACGAGGATGTCAGCAAAACCTTGCGTTATCTTGGCCTTTATGAATTTGCTGGGGCTATGATGTATGTTTTGAAAGAGTCTTTGGCCATGGACGAACAATATCTAATTGTTCCTTTAGACGAGAGAAGAGGACGCTTTTTATATGCAGAAATATTGCTTTCGGGGAATTTTGGCCAGTACGATGAGCGTAATGCCGATTTGCAAAGAAAGAGAGGCGTAAGAAGGAGTATGGCCCAATTGAAAAGAAATGGAGATTCTTTCGAGACTATCCAGTGGAAGTGTTAAGCGGACCACTCCAAGTATATCATGTGATCTGGCGGAAGTTGAAGCTTTGGCGATGGAAATAACAATACAGACAAGTTTGGTTGTGAGATTAATGAATTTTCGACATATAGAATAATAGGCAAGCTCAATATGAGAATATTAATTTCTGGTGTCCACGTGTTCGTGGGCACAAACTTGGTAAAGGCATTATCTAAAGAGCACACTATCTATGGAGTGGATATAGTTTCGCCTCTCAAAAAGGGTGTGCGGTTTACTTTTGACTGGAATTATCAGGAAAAACCGGGAGAGATTCCCGATGTGGATGCCATCATCCATCTGGCAGGTAAGGCGCACGATACGAAGAACGAGGCTGCTGCAGATGTGTACTTCAAGGTAAATTCAGAGTTGACCAAGAAGATTTATGATTACTATCTGGCTTCACCAAGGGCAAAGAAGTTTTTCCATTGGAAATGCTGATTTGCGTCAGAAAATGGGAAAGGCTGCAAGGGAAAAGGCTGAACGTGAGTTTTCTATAGATATTGTGATAGAAAAACATCTTAACATCTATAATGAATTGATTGAAAAATGAAGATTCTGATTACTGGAGTTCACGGCTTTGTGGGCTCGAATCTGGTGGAAGCTCTGAAAGGCGAGCATACCATTTATGGATTGGACATCATCTCGCCTATAAAGGATGGGGTGAGGTTCACATTCTCATGGGATTATTTGGATAAGCCTAATGAGATTCCTAATATTGATGCCATCATCCACTTAACTGGTAAAGCGCATGATACGAAGAACCAAAGTGCGGCAGATGTGTATTTCAAGGTAAACACAGGTCTGACGCAGAAGATATTCGACTGGTATCTGGCGCATCCTACAGCAAAGAAGTTCATACAGTTCTCTACGGTGAAGAGT